>WOYM01000027.1 GCA_011620785.1 Methanothrix sp.
ATCAGCAGGTATAGCCTCCCAAAGGGGGCGAAGAGGCTCAGGGCCACTCCCGCCACTCCGAAGAGCCCGGCCAGGGCTGCTGCCGCGCGCTCGCCCGCCAGGATGGGTAAGGTTCGGGCTCCACCCTGCCGGTCGCCCACCATATCCTCGATGTCCTTGGCGATCTCCCTGCTCATGCTGGCCAGAAAGGAGAGGCCGAAGGGAACCTGATTGGCCAAAAGGCCCATAAATCCAGCCACTGCCCCTCCAAAGAGGAAGGTGGAGCCGGTAAGATAAGAGACGGACAGATTTCCTAGAATTGGTGTGGCCTTCAGGTTTCGGGCATAGAAGAAAAGGAGAGTGGAGTTGAAGGCGGCGATGACCAGACATATCCGACCGGCCAGGCCAGCCAGGATGCAGCCGGCGGCGAACAGGGCGATCGAGTAGTAGAAAGCCGTCTGGGGCCGGATGCGTTTGCTGGGGATGGGCCGGTCAGGCCTGTTTATGGCATCGATCTGGCGATCATAGTAATCGTTGATGACGTTTCCCGCCCCGGTGATCAGGAAGACGGCCCCAGCGATGATTAGGGCAGCGTGCGTGTCCTGAACCATAGCGATCAGAAGGCCGATTATGGCTGCCGCTGATGCCATCAAGCAGTTGAACGGGCGGAGGATCTCCCAGAATGCCAGCAATTCTACCCTCTTTGGCGGCCTTTAAAACGAGGTCGCACGTGTGAGATAGAGCAGATAGATCTCAGTTAAGTAGCTATCGATATGGCTGCGGCTGCCAGGCAATCTATTGTGGTTAATATAGCTATCGATCCGATCATCGATATCCAGATCCTCCTCACTCTTGCTGCCCAGGTTGTCCTCGATCGAGCAGTCGAAATAGCTGCCGACCGGGCGATCAAGCTCATTGAAATCCCTTGGACCGTCATTTTCGCTCTCGATTGGGCTTGATCTCTTGCCGTCCCTCGAAGAATCAGTCTTGCGATTGATCGTGTCTTCTATCTTGCCGATTGAACACTGAATCCTGCGGTTGACCTGGCCGAAAACCCTTCTATCGATAAGCCTGTCGATTTGCCGATCGATCAACTTCTTGATCCGGCCGTCGGCATTGCCCTGGATGAGCCTCTCAAGATCACTTTCAGCATGAATCCTGGAAATGCCGCCTTTGAGCTTGCCTGCCGCGTCCTTCCTCTTCTCCTCATCCCCAGACTTCTTCTCCCTCGAGCCGGCATAAGCAGGGGCGGCAGATGGGGCAGTAGCATTGGATGAACCATCCGCAGGAGATGGGACAAACGCTCCGGAGAGCTTTAATAGATAGGTGCTGCTGGCAGGAACGCTCTCTCTGCGGATCAATTCTGAGCCCTGCAGCCTGGCTACCACCTTTGAGCATTTGCTGCTGTCGATCTCCAGGAGCCTCCTCAGATCGGATTGATAAATTCCCTCTGGCCGCGAGGCTATGATATCCATCGCCTTCTCCTGCAGAGCAGCAATGCTGCTCTTAGCGGCAAATTCTGACTTCTCCCCCATTTTCATACTCCCTTTGGTCAGATAGAGCCCAAACTTAATTATTTTTGATATACTGTAATGAATTCTCTTGATATAAAACTCTTTTGCATTTGCCCCTTATTTTGTCTAAAAATAACAGATATAACCTCATATTCCGAGAAAATTCCATTGAATCCTGGGATTTATTGCAGAAAATCGATCAATATTTTAAATATTTTATGAGATATTCAGCTTCTGCCAAAGGATCGCCATGGCGGCGGCGGTAAAATCTAATGTTATTATATCGCATCGCTCGGGGAAAATCGGGCCCGAATCTCCTGCGCTTTGAGCATGGGCAGTCCGATCTCTTCGACCATTCCCTCAAGCCTCTTTCGTTCTGCGGATCGCAGCGACTTGCGGTCGATATAGGCATAAGTGGCATTCGAGCTTTCTCGAGCAATTTCAACCGCCTCTAGATCCAGATCCGGGACCTGATAGCTGGAGAACATATGGCCAAAAGCTATGCGAGAGTTGAAGATCAGCTCAGTCTGCCTCTGCACATAATGACCTCCTCCAAATCCCAGAAACACGGGCAACTCCTCCGGTTCAAGGGCCAAAATCGCCCTGGCTACCGCCTCCCCCGCCTTCAAATCGACCCACTGCTCCTTTGTGCTGCCGATCTCAGCGAAGAAGGATGGTGTCCTTACATCCACAGGACCATGATGAGTGGCCTCAGCTGAGACCATATACCCCGGCATCGACAGGGAGACGATAGCCGAGATATTGTGCAGAAATGACCTCAAGCCAGAGGGAGCGGCAGCGGAAAGACGACTCTTGCCCTCTCCCACCTCCAAAATGCCAGTAAAATGCCCTCCGAACCAGGGCAATGCTGCTTTGGCCTCATGCCGGCAGGGGAGGATGATCATATCAGGATAAATATCCAGCTCCGCCAGCCGCTCGTCCAGCCCAACAAGGGAGGTCTGCTTATCATCATGAACCAGGAGACGGAAGTTTTCGCTGGCCCGGTATCCTTTGCAATCCTGCCAGGCCTGCAACTCAAGCAGACGCTCGAAGATATTGAGGCTTGCCGGATCTGCCCGGGAGCAGACTATAGCAATTTGACCAGACAGCCGAATCCTCAGATCTCCTTGCCAATCCCCAGCATGTCTGCTACCATTGGAGCATAGTCTATCTTGGTGGACTTTATCTCACTGAGAGGCATGATGACCAGCATCGGCCTTTCTGTGATCAGCCCCTGGGAAGAGAGGTTGCGCAGCTCCTGATCCAGGCGGCTCTTAAGCTCTGGATAGCCAGTGGAGAGGAACGCCCCGAATATCTCGCCCGGCTGCATATAGGTAAAGAGCGGCGCTCCAACCCGGCGGAAGGCCTGATAGACCTTGGCCAGATCTTCCCGGTCATGGCCGTGCCTGATGGGTACATGATAGAAGGACATCAGCTCGCAGCAGATCTTCTGCCAGTCGATATAGGCTTCCCGGGTCAAGAGGCCGCTCTGAAAGAACTTGGTCCGCTTTCCGGAGATAGTAGGCCTGGATATGCCCGTCCTTCTGGAGAGCTCAAGGTCGGAGAGCATGGGATACTTCACAAAGGCGTATAGGGTCAGCTTGTCCTTCTCCGTCAGCCGTGAGTCCTCAGTCAGTACGGGACGGGGAGGGATCATCCCGCTGGGAAGGTCAGCTCTTTCCAGCTCGAAGAGGCCATCAACTGCCAGGGCGGCATCAGATGAGTAGCCGGAGACCTGGAAGGGATAGTGGTAATAATGAATATCCTCAATGAAATCGTTCCTGTAGTACTCATCGATGATTGGATCGAAGTTCAACCGAAAATCCGTCAGGCTCCGGGAGTAAAATGTTGAGACGGAATCGGTGTCTGTTGCAGTATGGGATACGCAATTAGGATAGTTTATCCATCTCTTGTGGAAATCAGACTCCTTCCTCACTTCGTATGGGGCAGTCGGATTGTACTTGACGAACACTGAGGTCAGGATTTCGGCACCTACAGCTTCTCCGGAAGGCACATTCAATAGCTTAATGAGTTTCCAGTCTCTGAACTTCCTTTTGCTCTTGAATATGGTTGATCGATCCACTCCTATGTTGGAGGCGAGATCAATATCGCTAAATCCCGGATATCTGGCAAGACCGTAAAGAACTAACCTCTCCTTTGATGTTAATTTTAGCTGCATTCGCATATCATATACATTTCATAAGTATTTATAGATTGCTTATTCTTAGAGTATAGAATACATACGTCCTTCATTTTACATGGTATCAGCAGGTCAATTTTGGCATAATTTAATCTGCAGGCTCATGGTCTGCACTTTTATCTATTCGCGGAGCCAGAGCTGGATGATTGATTTGAATCCCTCTGAAAAAAATGGGAATCGATTGCGCCAAGAGCGATCTATTCCATTTCTATCGTTGCAGTCAGAAGACTATCCTATGATACGAACCACTCCCGTATCCATATGATAACGTGCGGCTACAATAGCCAGATCTCCCTTTGTTTCATAAAAGATCTGCTATCCTGGCATTGATAATTGATTATACTGCTTCTTGCCCAGAGCAATAACCTCATAAGGTTCTGTTGATTCCTTGGGTGTTCGCTTAGGGTGGTGCGAATGTTGTGTTAAATATCATTTATTTATAATTCGTGTTATTCCATGGTACGGCCATATAAAAACGTTTATAATTATTTTTTAATACATAGGGGGCGCTGAAGGTCACGAATTCCCCATCCTTTAGGGTGGGGTGGTCGCACGCAGTTTGATTTTGGGTTGGATCAAAACCATTATTGACCAGAAGAGAAAAGCATTACTAATGACCCAACTAACGACAGACGCGGTCACAAAAATCCATGATGACCTTATTAAGAAGGGAGGCAAAGCACGAGGAACAATCTGTGAGGATACTATTGATTATGTCGTTGGAAATATCAATGACGATGGTGGCGTTTATACTAAAGCGGCTTGGGCATTATATATGTCGAGATTGAATCCATTTGTCGACGGTAATAAAAGAACTTGCTTCACATTAGCCGCGATAATTCTAAGGATAAATGGTCATTGGTTGGGAAAGGGGGATGAAGAAGAGATATTTCAGGTATTGCATAAAATATCAGATGCGAACGTTGATTGTGATATACAACGCATAGAGGAGTGGCTAAAAACTAGGAGCGTTAAATGGTGGAAGCTCAAACAGAGGCCACTGACTGATTACCTCTGAGCGAGCCGGGCTAATAACTTGTGGTGGCATTGTGTGACTTCTAAATATGCTTCAAGGATGTCTGGCGGCAATGCCTTCACTTCTTCGCTTTGATCTTTTACCATGTAAGGATTTGTCTTCTGCATTCGATCCTCCTCGCCCTTCTGTTCTGACATACCTTATTTAAAGTTAATCCGCTAAAGATTTTTCGGTCTGATCCATCCACGCCTTCATCGCCTCCTCGATTGCGATTTTAATGTTTCCTTTTTTCATCCCTAGCCGCTGGTTTACTTCGTTTCTAAACTGCTTATCCAGTTCGTCGTCTATTACCAAGTTGATGCGGGCCATGTGTTTCATCTAAGTATATATGCCTATATCAACATTTGCACTTATGCACTAACTATTTATATCATACGTGCATAAGTGCATATATGCCTTATAACGAGTCCACAAATCCAGAATACAGCAAGCGTCTCTTGCGTGGGCACCAACTTATTGAGAAGGGGATTGAACCAAGACAATTATCCCAAAACATGTTCGAAATCCCATCCCAAAGCAAAGATTTAAATTATATAGTTACATCATATGCTAACTCTTGGAGTTGCACGTGCCCAGATTACCAGTTTCGGCATGTTTCCTGTAAGCATATCCATGCGGTTGTGCTCTGGCAAAAACTCTCTAAGAAGATAGATGAAGATCAAAAGGAGAAATCGTTATCACCCACGGCCTTTAATAATGGAGTTGCCTGCAAGTTCTGCAATTCGTCCAAGATAATCAAGTATGGCAAGGCCAATAATAAGCAGGTTTATTTCTGCAAGTCGTGCGCGAGGAAGTTCGTGCCAAATGAAGGATTCGAGGGCATGAAGTACGACCCACGCGTTGTAACTACAACCCTCGATTTGTACTTCAAGGATGTCTCGCTGCGAAAAATAGCAGACCACTTAAAGCAATGCCATAGCATCGAGGTAGATCATAGCACGGTTTATCGCTGGATCTGCAAGTACACGGAGATCATGGAGGCCTATGTAGCCACGCTTGAGCCTGAGCTAGGCGATATCTGGCACACTGATGAGATGAAAGTCAAGATTGGCGGCGAATGGCGATGGCTCTGGAACGTCATGGATGAGAAAACCAGGTTCCATATGGTCAGCGTGATAACCAAAACTCGGGAAATTGAGGGTGCAAAGAAAGCCTTCAGGAAGTCCAAGGAAGTGGGCAACAAGAAGCCTCGGTTGATGGTCACGGACGGCTTGCCGTCTTACAAGAAGGCGTTCAATAAGGAATTTTATGATAACCACCAGTCATGTCACCATATCGCGGACGTGGCCTTGCAAGAGAGCCTAAACAACGTGCTTGAGAGGATGCACGGCAGCATCAGAGAGCGAGAGAAGATCATGAGGGGTATGAAGGTAGACGATACGCCGATTATTCCCATGAATCAGATCAGATCTATTACAACTTCATTAGGCCGCACATGGGACTTAATGGAGCGACGCCAGCGGAGGCGGCCGGGATTGGAGTAAGCGAAGCATGTAAGTGGATGGGATTATTGAGGAGAAGTATCGGTGCAAGCAAATAATGATTGCTATGCATGTGTCATCGGTTAAGGCTTGCTTTATATAGCACTCCTCTCTTTTGATGCAAT
>WOYM01000087.1 GCA_011620785.1 Methanothrix sp.
CTCATTAACAGACGGATAAATTTTAGTGGGGAGTAAGTGCCACGCTGTTCAGGTACTAACTCCTCCGGAGTATGGAATGGATCGGTGCCGATGCAAATATCTGGCCTATCCGATGATTGATCTAGTTCGTAGGGAAGCGGCTTTGAAGGAAAGGAATGGCAGTCTATGATCAGGCATCGACCAAATTGTTCCAGCGTATTTTGGACCTCTAAGGCCACAGCTTTATGATATGGCCTGAAATAGGCTGACAGCAGCTTTTCCTTTTCTTCTGCGGAGAAGTCTTTTCTCAGGATTTGCTGATAGGACGTCTTTGTGTATACTGCCCCCATTCCTTTCGAAGCCATTATTTCTTCTTCATCTTTTTCAAATCTTTCAGGATCAATTACCAGTCTGCTATAATTGTTCACCAATGCCAGACCACCCAACTCCGCATTGAGCGTCGCACATCCGCCGGAATGAATGTGGAGCCATGCGGCACGTGAGCTATCACTGGGATTGTTGGCTCTCCTTTTGTGATAATATCCGGTGGTCTTAATTTCATTACGCATTATCGATGCATCTCACGCCATATATTTTTGACCGAAATCGGTCTGATATATCTGAGTCGTTAACTAGCGAGGGCTATCTCATGAATGCCCGTTACTAGTAATTAGGTGCGGAAGTCCCGTCCCCCGCATAAAGCCAAGTCGCTGTAGAATCCAATTTTATTCTCGCACATAGGGTTAAGGCAATGAGAACTTTTAAGATCTTGGTCTGCAAGGTGGCTGATTAAGGAAGGGTGGCAACATGCCTGCAAAACCATCATACGACTCCAAATCCCTTATTCGGGCTTATAATTGCCATGTTAAAATAACATCTACTCCAAGGGATTTCTATAACGAAGTTGCCAGGCACTACAACACTCCACGCCCTTCATTTCAGCAGTTGCTCAGCTATGGGCGGCACCATTTTACAAACTATGAGCAGCTATGCAGGCAATTACATGATGACGGCAAGGCAGTCTCACAACTTAGAGAGAAGGCAAATGATATCTTGCTGGCTGCCCCATGGTGGCCAAGGCGGTAAATGATGCAGTGCCATGGCATGGAAGGAGGAAGGCGGAAGAATTTTAATTGAAGACTCCATTTCGGGCCGCATTTCCCGCCAGGCTATCGCCGGACCTCATAGCGCAGAAACATCACATCTCCCCGGAGCTTTCGCGTCTCTATGAGCTTGAGCGAGATAGTGCCCTCTGCCCCCTGGCCAGGAGCCGCACCCTCGGCGGCTGGCAGGTCGGGGGCGCGAAAGATGCTGCTCGTCGTCTCTCCCCTTACAAGGCTGGGATAGATGAGAACGCTCACCTCATTTACCAGCCCCTGGCGGAGGAGCAGGCCGTTCAATGTGCCGCCCGCATCCGCCCGCACCACTTTTACGGCATAGCGAGAGTAAAGCTCCTCCAGGGCCATCCTCAGGTCCACATGATCCTCGCCGGTGATTATGCAGTCGATATGCCTCTGTTTGAGGTATTCGAGATAATCCTCGGGTGTGGACTTTGAGCACAGGGCCACAAAATGGCGCCAGTAGGGTAGAGTTCTCAGATAATGCCAGGTGCGTATGCGCCCGCGGCTGTTAGGGATGACCAGAATCGCCCTCTTGTCGCCCGGATCCATTTTTGGCGGGACAAAAGCGCTCTCATCTTCCGGCGGGGCAACGCTCGCAGCCTGGAGAAAGGTTTGAGATCCGGCAAGTGTGGCATCCTCCTTCCAGATGGAAATCAGCTCATAGTACTGTTGCAGGTCCATGGGAAAGCCGTCTATCCTGCCGTCCAGGCTGACGGCATTATGCAAAATTACACGGGGCAACATAAGATCAAGGAGAGAATGAATAGGGCCATTCCCAACCAGCGCTTCAGAATTTGAGCATCACCTTTCATAAGTCGCTTTTCCAGTGAGGCACTGCAAGCACTTGAATTCTCGCATTAAGGATGTTGCTGGGATCGAAGAGTGCAAGGCCGGAGCCGTCAGGGTGATACATCTCGTCCTTGGTTGATTCGTGACGTCCTATCCCAGGCCGGCGGATCGGTGCTGGCCAGGGAGCTGATGGCGGGCGCGGCGCGGGATATCCGGAAGAAGCAAAGGATCCCGACACCAGGCTGGCGGAGCTGTCTTGAGATCTGCTGAATAACGGAAGGCCGATCTCAAACACTCATCCAACTCTTCTGGCGTGAGCATCTCCTGCCGGTGAGTCGCCGTCACCAGGTCCACACGCCCTCCCGTTGCGTATAGACTTTTCTATCTTGATGAGGCCTTCCTCCTCCTGTCTTTTTACTGCCCCCCGCGTTTTGCCGGTAGACCAGCCCATCTGCTTTGCCAGCTCATAGACGTTTAAGTTGGGGATCTCGCTGATCTTTTCGTAGAGGGCCCACTCATCGTCCTCGGCTTTTGCCGTCCTGACCAGGGTGGCTTTCACATCGACGCTATCGAAGGAGTCCGAGAGACCCATGTCGAGACTTTGGGCCAGTATGATGTCCTGATAGTTATCGGTACCGAGGACGAGCTGATAGCGGCATAGATGAGATGGTGCTGGACAATCTGGCAGCCGGCTGCACTATCTGCGAGAAGAGTTCGAATTACTCGGATGGAGGATTATCCTTATGGAGGCAACGACCCGAGCATGCAACTAAAGGATCGCTCAACCGTTAAAGAAAAGGAGCCTCACAGGAAAAGTAATAAATGGTTGCAGCGCGAAAACAATCGAAAAATGTCTGAAGATCTCTTAGGGAAAGGGTAATAGATGAGCATGTCTAAAAGATGGCCACTAGGAGAACTCGTATGACTCTGAAGGTAGAAATCAAGGACAATAAGCTCTTCATAGAAATTGACCTGGAAAAACCAACCCCATCGTCGTCCGGCAAAACCCTTGTTGTTGCAAGTACACATGGGAATATCGTTACTACCGCTAAAGTTGATGATAAGCCGATTACCCTCGGATTGAATGCCTATATTAAGCCTTGAGCAACCGCAGAGCTGCTCTTGCCATGCGGCGGGCTCAGGTCGAGGTGAAGGTAGAGAGGGTTATAATTCTTGACCATCGCTCCTCGTTTGTGAGCTTTAAGAAAGGCCTCTACAAAAAAGGGAGAAGCTATAGGCTTATCGCTGAATCTCCTTGCTGATGCTGTGCAGCTCCAGCGGCTCCAGTTGTTCATTCACAGCCCGCATCAGGTCTCGGTCTGACGGCTGGATCCCGAGGGCCTCCAGGAGCTGATAGTCATGACTCGGTCCTCGCCGGAGCACCGCAAGGAGTTCCCGGTCAATCTGTCGTTCTCCCTCTGTCGTTCTCCCTGGAAGTTAGCAGTCCTCATGGCAACCTCCTGGAGGCGCTTTGCCTCTTTTTCGTATTTCTCCGAAATCTGGGTCTGGGTGTACAGCCTTTCTTTCAGCCTGTCATTCTCTTCTCACAGCTCCTCGATTGCTGTTGAAGAGATATTTCTCTTCGGCCGGATTGCATTGTCTTCCAGGGCAGCCTCGATCACAGAAAGGAGATATTTGGAAAGGGGAGCTCCCGCGTTTTCGGCGAGCTTTTGATATCTTTCTACATCAGCTGCAGAGGGGGCAATCAGTTGGATGACGCGGCCTTTATATTGTATGGAGGGCATGCATGAAAACTGTGGATAAAACATATAGCAATTATGAAAAAAAGGGAGAGAAAAAGCTTATACCATCAGATCAATCAACTCTCAACGTATGCTGCTGCCCTGCCTGGGCTCTGAAATGATAGCCGCAGTGATGGCAAAAGTCGTAGCAATTTGATAATAGATATGAAGAGATATAGCAAAGAATGAGCTGCTGACGTCTGGGTTTAAAAAGAAAAATGGAAAGAATGGCTGGCATCAAAGGATTGGGATTCAAGATTTTCGTGATTTTGGCAGCCTTTGCCCTCTTGCCGCTCTTTTACGTGGGCATCGTCTCTCTCCTTGAGATGGATCAGGCATCCCGTGATGTTCAGGAGAACATAACACAACTCAGCGTATCCCTGAACCGCTCCGCTCTATTAGTGATGCCCAATGAGGCTGATCAGGTTCAGCTCGCCATTGCCAAGGCCAATCAGTATAACGAGTTCTTCGGGAGTCTGGCTCATCAGAATGAGCTGGTGGCCAGTTATGCCAGCAGCTTCTCGGAGAGCGATGGCTGCGTTCCGCCTGGCATATGGATTGCGCCAACCAGCTCAAATTTCACTCCTGGGAAGAGGAATGCCACCATAAGATCCTTGTGCGTGCCGGCAAGGGTCATGAAATCGTTGCATGAGACCGAGCCTGTGCTCACCCTCTCCTACATTGGAACAGAAGACGGGGTGCTGGTCACCTGGCCTTATAGCAATGATTCCTTGAAGAGCACTGCTCCATTCAGCTACAAGGACACGCCCAATTATGCATTGGCCAAATCCAGAAAGAAGACCATCTGGACAGGACCCTATGAGAATGATGAGGGCGACAGGATGATGACGATCACCACACCCTTCTTCCGAGAGGGCGAATTCGAGGGCATCATGGGAATGGATGTATCAATCGAGTCCATCTTCACAGATCTCTCCATGATGAGAGGCAGAGGCTATCCATTCATTATCGACGGGACTGGCCTGATAGTAGCTCGGTCCAATAATAAGCCGAACGAGCCACTAAATATCATATTCGGCTCGGAAAACCTATCTGAGGCTGCCAGTCCTGAGGTAAGGGCGGTTGCGAAAAAGATGCTTAAAGGAAGCTCTGGATCTGCCATTGTTGCTTTGGGGAGAGATGATGGATATGTGGCATATTCGCCCATAACCACCCCTGGCTGGATCCTGGGCATTGCTTATGCCTCGGAGGAGATGAGCCTTCCCGCCCGGTTCATCGATGCCGGCATCAAGGAGGTGGCTAGCAGTGCGACCCAGGGATTGAGCGACTCCTCGCGAAGAGTAAGGGATATGGCCCTCGGTGCTTTTGCCATAACCGTCATTGCAGTGCTGGGAGCAGGATTCCTGATTGGCAGGAGGATTGAGGGGGACATCGATTCTTTAGCCCGGATGGCGGAGAAGATCTCGCGAGGAGATTTCGATGTCCGGGCGAATACCTCAGGAGAGCTGGCGGATCTGGCTTGGGCCTTCAACAGCATGGCATCAGACCTGAAGCATTACGCAGCTGCTCTGGATAAAGATGCCATCAAGCTGAGCGGCTCGGGCATGAAGACCGACTTTATCGATGAGGTAAAAAACAGTTTAGTGTCTTCCGTTCTTCCTGAGGAGGAGGGATATGAGATCGAGGCTCTCTACAATCCCTCAAGCGCGAATCGTTTCGATCTTTATGATGTCTCTAGAATGGATGATAAGATCGCCTTGGCCATGGCGGGAGTGGGAGGAGATGGAATTCAGGCGGCCATGCTCGCAATTATGTCGCGAGCTCTCATCCGCGCCTGTCCGGAAAAGATGGGCCCATCCAATACCATAAGCAAGCTCAACTCTCAGATCAGCCAGTATGGTCGGGGGACGAATCTGGCCTGCTTTTATGCCCTCCTTGATCCTTCCAATCATATCTTAGAGTATGTAAATGCCGGTTTTAATCCACCTTTTATCGTTGATCCTGGTGGTATGGTGGATACGCTGGGTGGAGGAGGAATAGCATTGGGCATGCTAGATCGGCTGGAGCTGGAGGAGACGTGCATACCCGTTCAGCCTGGGGATGTCATGGTCATATATTCCGACGGGGTTGTCGAGGCCGAGAACGAAGATGGTGAGCCTTTCGGACTGGAGAGGCTCATTAATCTGGTCATAAACAATCGCACTCTGTCTGCAGAGGAGATTCTATGGATCGCAGAGAAGGAGATTCAGGGTTTCTCGGTGGGGTCAATGAATCCAGTTGATCTCGCTATGATAGTTATCAAGCGAAGATGAATCGGCGAAGGAAGCAGGCATTTAGCCTGTTTGCGGCAACTTTAAATAGCATTGTCTGAATGGGGTAGAGGCCGATGTGGTGGGTTCACCGGATTGTCATTTGGCTCCGATCATAACCGGAATGTTTGAATGGCGAAATCCTTAAATAGGAACTTCGATCACAACTCGGAGCCGAAAGAGTTCATCCTTTTGGCCTGATCCGCGAATTCACTTGAGGATTGCTCAGATGAATCTCGCAAAGGTCACAAAATATAAATAGGAGAAACTCCTTAGGCAATGGGCCAATACTGGATGCAGAACAAAGCTCGCTGAAAGGCAAGCTTTAAATAATAGAGCTGCCTACAGTAATGGGCCGCTTAGGCATCGCATCCCTAAGGCTGCGACCCTGATTGAATGATGGGT
>WOYM01000052.1 GCA_011620785.1 Methanothrix sp.
ACGGCTTTCCTCCCCGCCCTGAAGAGCGGGGCTTCCAGCCTGTGTTTATGTGATGGAGGCAGAGGAAGTGCCGGCATCGGCAGCTCTACCAGGGCACGATATAGACAGAATCTCCCTCTTTCTTCCCCTTGAGGAGCTGACAGTGTCTGAGGATGGCGAACTGATTGTTGAGTTCAGCTTCCGATAGGTTGAACCTCTTTCCGATATCAGCCATGGTGGCCTTGCCCTGAGACTGGATGTACTCATAGATCTCCTTTTGCTGATCGGTCAGCCCGTCCGTCCCTTCCAGGCCGTGGCTCTCCCGGTATATCTTCTTCGACCTCTCGCCCCAGGGATCGCAGACCCGGATCCTGTTGTTGACATCGATGTAACAGTCCTCGCAGAAGGTCTTGCCTCCTGTCGCGAAGACCTCATCCTCCGGGACATCTTTGCCGCATTTCTGGCACCTTATGCAATCAGACATTCAATCCACCTGGTAGCCTTACTGTGCCCAATGGTTTAAGTCATCATCCTTTCAGACGGGGGACCAAAACCTTCTGCCTGCCCAGATCCCGGACAAGATTGATCTCGTTTTGATTGCATCCGCGATCCAGGGGGCTTTAACGATAAAGTTCTAATAGGAAAATAAAGACAAATCGAGCTTTATGCATGCGCGTTCAATAATAATGATCCTTATCTTAATTGCGATCATAGGGTTTGCCAACGCCGCCAGGATAACGGTGGCGCCCAAGGGTGCAGACTACAGCAAAATCCAGGGTGCTTTGAATAATGCCAGCGATGGAGATGTTATTGAAGTGCAAAGCGGAAGATATGTGGAGCATGTCTACATCCTACACTCAGTAAGTCTGATTGGCGTAGATACAGGCAGCGGACGGCCAGTGATAGATGCCAACGGATCGTCGAGCGCCATCACATTGAGGGCCAATGGAACGAGGATTGAAGGCTTCAACCTGACCGGCTCAGGAGGATGCGGATGCGGAAATGCCGGCATATTCATAGATTCCTCCAATGACTTCCTGGGGAACAGGGTCGCAGCAAACGATACTGTTGGCAACCGGTGGAGCATGGAGATGAAAGAGGAGGGGCTCATGGGATTGCTGAAGGGCGCAAAGGTCATCGGAAATCATTATAGCGATTACGACGAGCCAGGCGAGGGATGCAATGATACCAACTCGGACGGCTTTTGCGATGAGCCCCGGATGATAAGGAACGGGCCGGGGATCGACGAGCATCCGCTGGTCGCTCCCATAAAAGGTTGATCATAAGGAATCTTCAAATACTTATCGATACTACAGCAATACAGGTGATCTTTATGATCAATAATAAGCTTCTAGCCATAATTCTAGCAGCACTGAATCTGGCGCTGCTTGGTTGTGCTTACGGTTCTGATGACTCCTCTTTAAATGGCAGCATTCAGGCCCAGAGCGAGCCTCTGGACACCTCCGGGGCCCTGGCCCTCTCCGACCTGGATGAATGGCTGTTTTATGAGAACTATGACTATGGATTTGAGCTGATTTACCCGGCAGATTGGATCGAGCAGGAGGCCGAAGCCAATGATCAAGGAATGATCGTGGGCTTCCTGGCCCCTGGAGAGGATGTCGATAATCCGGCGGTATATCTGTTGCTCCAGAACGAAGAGCTTCCCGCGGGGCAGGATGTAACCCTGGAAGTGTATAGCCAGGCAGCGTTGGGAGTTCTTAATGATATCATGCCAGATCTCCAGATCCTGACCGAGAGCGATATCACAATCAATGAAGTGCCGGCTCATGCCGTAGTGTATAGCCTGGAAAGCGAGGGTGTGATATTCAGAGTCTTGAAGGCCTGGACTGTGATTGACGATTATGCATATATATTCACATATAACGCTCCTGATGAGCTTTATGATCAGTTTGCCGAAGATGCCGCCGATATCATTGACTCCTTTGATGCTGGCTTATTTGCTCGAATCCCTGAGAGCTCAGGACCATTGGAGGAAGCGGCTGAAAATGAGAGCCTGAATGAGACGTCGAAGCTGATGGAGGAGGAGAACACCAGCGTTGTCCAGTAGGATAGAAAAGGGGAATATGAGGAGAAAAGGAGATCGCCAATCAGGGAGTTTTCCCGCCGATTGCTGCTAACCTTTTCCCTCCTAAAGCCGGCATTTCAGTGATTTGCGTTAATCGGCAATATGGCGATCTGCGCAAAGAATATGTCCAGGAACTTGCATGGAAGCCGGCAGATGTCCTGGCGGTCTCTCGTATTCGTCATTGTTCTGGCGATGGCATTGGTATCCACGGGCGGCGCCCAGCAGTCTCTGCCCGCCCAGAAGATCCTATCCCAGATTGCGGCTGGCCAGCCGGTCCATTACGATGGCATTGCCATCACCGGCGATCTCGATCTGTCCACATTGCCCGGAGCACAGGTCCCGGCAGTATTCGCACTTTTCAACTGCACCATCACTGACGCCTCATTTGAGGGAATCACATTTGCAGAGGATGCCTTCTTCTGGGGAAGCACCTTTGGCAATGCCAGCTTCGAGAGGGCCACATTCCTGGGCCGGGCGGACTTTGCCAATACCTCTTTTCGCCAGGCCAGCTTCGCTGGCTGCACCTTCTACCAGCCGGCGCTCTTCGGTGGAGCGCTATTTGAGAATGATGTGAGCTTTGAGGATACCGCTTTCGGCCTGGATGCCTCCTTCCATGACGTCCGCTTCCTGGGAAAAGTTGACTTCAACTACTCCGATTTCGATTCCTACTCCTACTTCGCAGCAGCAGAGTTCGCAGGGGACGCCTTCTTCTCCGATGTCGACCTTTCCGCTACCTCGGACTTCTCTGCTGCCACATTCTCCGGCCAGGCCAACTTCATCCGCTCCCGCCTGAATGAGCCCTATTTCGGAGATGTCCTATTCTCCGGTCCAGCCCAGTTTGGCATGGCTCGTTTTTCCGGCCTCACCTCCTTCGGCGGGGCGGTATTCGCCGATGAGGCGGGCTTCGGCCTGGCCAGATTTTCCGATGCCGCCTACTTCTCCGGCGCCCACTTCCAGGACCTGGCCCTCTTCGGCCTGGCCAGGTTCGAGGACATCGTAACCTTCCAGGATGCCCGGTTCGATGGCGACCTCAACTTCAAATCCGGATCCATCACCTCTCTGCTCTTCGATAAGGCAGAGCTAAAAGAGGGCTCCCGCATCATCCTAAACGATACTGAGATCAACCTCTTCCGGGCTCACTGGAAGGAGATCCAGGATCATGTGGCCTGGCAGCCGGGAGCATATCTGGCCCTGGTGGAGAACTACCGCCGGCTGGGCTGGCTGGAAGATGAGGACGACTGCTACTATCAGTATCGAAAGCTCGATCAGGCCAGCAAGGGCTGGGGCTGGTCAAAGATCATAGATATCCTGGCCTGGCTCTCCTGTGGCTATGGAGTGCGGCCAAGCTATGCCGTGGTATGGTCTTTGCTTACCATTCTGATCTTCGGCCTGGTCTTCTGGATAGGGGACGGCATCCGCCGCTCGTCCAAGCCCCTGAGCGGGCCGGTGGAGAAAGACAGCATCCCCGAGCGGGCCACATTGCGAAATGCACTCTTTTTCAGCACCATGATCTTCCTCTCCCAGGGACCCATCGACTTTCTGCCCGTAGGCAGGCACAGGTACTACGTGATGCTGGAGATGATATTGGGCTGGCTGCTCTTGGCGCTGTTTTTGGTAACCTTAGGAAAGGTGATGATAAGGTAGCGTTGGGATGATGCAATCGGTCAAGATCGAATCGATCCAAAAGATGTTCGAGCATGGTAAACCCAGCTCATCGCTACATTTCCAGCAGCCTCGCATTTATAGCCACTATCACCGTGCTGGCGCTCATGAGAATAGCCCCGATGGCGGGACTGAGAATTATGTCATAGCCGTAGAGGACGCCTGCGGCCAGAGGGATGGCCAGTGCGTTATAGCCCGTTGCCCATATCAGGTTCTGGAACATCTTGCTGTAAGTCCTTTTCGACAGGCGGATGATATTTGCCACATCCCTGGGATCGTTCCTGACCAGCACTATGTCAGCCGACTCAACGGCCACGTCAGTGCCCGCTCCGATGGCGACTCCCACATCAGCCTGCACCAGGGCAGGTGCATCATTTACCCCGTCTCCAACCATAGCCACAATGTATTCCCTCTGAACATTCCTTATGGCCTTTCTTTTCTTATCATATCGGCCAGGGCTACGGCCCCGACAAGCCTATCCTCTTCCAGCAAGAAGACGACTGTCTTCCCCTGCTCCGCCAGCCTGTTCACTCTGTCATCATCTAGCTTGATGTTGTTCTCT
Source organism: Methanothrix sp. (assembly GCA_011620785.1). Classification (GTDB taxonomy): domain Archaea; phylum Halobacteriota; class Methanosarcinia; order Methanotrichales; family Methanotrichaceae; genus Methanothrix. The sequence goes on from WOYM01000052.1 coordinate 4,290, forward strand.
CTCAGGTAACCTGGGCTTGCCATCATCCAGCTCCTTCCCTGAACCTGACCTTCAATCCCTTTTCCGGGAATTGACTTAAATCCCTGGATGGGAATGAGATCAATGCCCATTTCTTTTGAGCCTTTTACAATTCCTGCTGCTATGGGGTGCTCCGAGTTTGCTTCCAGTGATGCGGCCATTCTCAGGACCTCGGTCTCATTCAGGCCAGCAAGGGGTATGATATCGGTGACCCCAAATCGGCCTTCGGTCAGAGTCCCCGTCTTGTCGAAGACCACCGCCTGGATGTCCCTGGCCCTCTCAAAAGCGGATCTATCCCGGATCAATAGACCTGATTTCGCAGCCAGTGAGGTTGAGACTGCAACCACAAGAGGAACTGCCAGCCCCAGAGCATGTGGACAGGATATGACCATCACTGTGACTGCTCTCTCAATGGCAAAAGCCGAGTCTTTGCTGAAGTTGAGCCAGGCAGCAAATGTGATAGCTCCGACGCTCAGAGATATTATGGTAAGCCATCGAGCGGCATTGTCTGCCAGATCCTGAGTCCTGGATTTGCTCTCCTGGGCCTGCCTGACAAGCTCGATGATCTGACTGAGGTAGGTCTCGGATCCTATCTTCTTAACCTCTAACGATATCAAGCCCTCGCCATTGATGGACCCGCCTATCACGTCGTCTCCCGCTCTTTTCCTGACCGGCCTGGATTCGCCTGTGAGCATGGACTCATTTGCGCTTGTCTCTCCCTCGATCACCGTTCCGTCGATGGGTATCTTCTCCCCGGGTTTGACCAGGACTCGGTCTCCCGGCTTCAGAGATTCGACCTTGACCTCCACCGTCTGGCCGTCTTTTATCAAGTGGGCTTCCGAGGGCATGATCTTGACCAGCTCCTCCGGGGCTCGGGAAGCTCCGAGGATTGAACGCATCTCAATCCAGTGGCCAAAAAGCATGATATCGATCAGCGTGGCCAGCTCCCAGAAGAAGGTCTCGCCCATAAGGCCAAAGACGACCGCCGAACTGTAAAAATAAGCAGCACAGATGGCGGTGGCGATGAGAGTCATCATCCCTATATTTTTATCCTTGACTTCTTTGAAAAATCCTTTCAGGAAGGGATAACCACCATAAAAATAAACCAATGATGAGAGCAGGAACACCACATAAAGGGAGCCCGGGAACTGCAATTCGAACCGGAATAATTCCTGGATAAAAGAAGAGAGGAGTAGGATTGGTATCGTTATAATCAGAGAAATTAAGAGCCGTCTTTTAAAATCCTCGGTTTTATGGCCTTCATGTCTGCCACGGTGTCTCTTGCTGGATTTGTCCGGATGCCGGGCCGTGCCCATTTGGTGATTCTTATGCATTTCACCTGCATCATCTGTCTTTTGGCCTTTGGCCGTGCCATGCATCAAACGGGCGGATCATAGAGGTGATACAGCGTATCGTTTATGGCGACCCGGTGGAAGTAATGCGATTGCTGGGAGTCGATTCCGGCGGAAAGATCAATACTGCATATATTGGGCGAATAAATCTCACAATTCGCAACTCTTTAGCGAGATTCGTGCGCAAGAGCATGAATTGCAGCAAAATCCTGAGAAGGCATACTCACGCTCTGGACTTCTTCCAAGCATGGTACAATTTCGTCAAACCTCATAAGTCTCTCAGGTTAGAGGTCAATCAAGGTAGAAAGAGATGGATGCAGAGAACTCCCGCGATGGCTGAAGGACTCGTTGATCACGTCTGGACCATCAAAGAACTGATGACATTCAGGGTGCCCATTCAATGAAACGAGTACACTACCCGAATTGGCATATCGCCCGAACAAAAAAAGAAGCTTGTGGCGGAAGCTTCAGATCCCGCCCAGATATTCGCCATCGACATTTCTACTTGCGGATTGATTGGCCAATTTATTGAGAGCAGCATCCGAAAGCAGGTTCATGTCATTGGTGGAAAATGTCTTGTTGCCTGACGATC
>WOYM01000053.1 GCA_011620785.1 Methanothrix sp.
ATCGACAAGATAATCTTCTGCTAAGTCAGTTATATTCATGGCTCTGTGTTCCTCCTGAGTTTTGTGACTTGGGGATGCAGGGCCAATTATAATATCCTGTAGAATAACTTGTCGCCATCTCGCAGACAACAAGTCGGTTTCTGCTACGGAATATTCCTGTAAATTTTACAGCAAAATCGTCTCGCTACCGAACCTTCTTCTCCCTGACCTACCTTCCGCCAGACTTGAAGTATGTCATCTACCTGCTGCCTCTCACACATGCAAGCATTTGCCTGCGAGCCTCGCTCTTGGGACAGACCGTTCCTGATGCCTCTATTTTTGCCCTGGTGGCCTTCTTGGCCCTCTTTTCCGGAGCATCTCTTCTGGTCTTGAGAAGAAAGGACGCCTGAGATGGAGAATAAGTCGATCGCGATATCTCTCTTATCTCATGCTGTTACAGGATATCCCAGCACCGCTCCCTCGGGATATTCCACTTCCAGGAATTGCTCCAGATACTCCCGATAGATCTTCTCAGGATCTATATCCATCTCGGGGTGCAGCCACGCCGTGCAATAGGCGAGGCCCACGATGCCGTCAGGTCCCCAGGCGATCTCAGTGCTCAGCAGATGGACCCTGTTGTTCTTCGACGCATCCAGATTGCTCCATCCCGGACGTTCCTCCAGATAGCCATTCAGGACCTGATCAGCTTCTTTTGTGCTGTTCCAGCCCGCCTTTCCGCCTCCCGGTGCCAGAAGCTTGATTATGACATCCGGGTTCTCCTTGAGGATCCATTCGCTGTCCAGCTTGGGGTACTCATTGAGGCCGGCCACATAATCATGGATCGCCTGATCATAGCTGCCACGCCACTGCAGGTATTCGTCCGCCTCCTCATTCTTATCCAGGATGAATCCCAGAGTCCTCATCTCCGAGCGCATGATGTCCTCCCGGTAGAGATCAAGGCCGAGAACAGCAATGCCAGCAGGCCTGAGACTCTCCTCCAGCAAGGTGGCCCGATCCAGGTTGGCAGAGGTGATCACTATATCCGGTTTCAATTTGACAATGGCCTCGCTATCGGGGGCAGACCATGTTCCTACTGCCGGCTTATCTGCCAGATCCTGATAGTAGTACCCTTCTTTAATGTCTGAGGATACCCCTACCATCATATCCTGTGCCTTGAGGATCTTGGCGGCCTCATTCCTGTAGGTGCCCAGAGCGATTATGGATTTCACCGGCAGGGATACGGTGACATTCCTGCCGATGGAGTCGGAGACTGTAAGCTCCGTTTCCTCTCCTCTGATGATCTCATTTATCCGCTCGATGTCCTGGGAATCGATTCTGCCGTCGATGTTGGCATCGGAAAGCTTCGTGGCCTTGCTCATCCCGTCGATTACCGCCTGGACATAGGTGGCATCTGCCTCGTCGATCCTGTCGTTCATATCGGCATTGCCGAATATGCTCAAGAGATCCTGGCCGTCTTCATCGGCAGACGCTGCTGGGCAGAGAAGAGAAATGGCGATCAGGGTGACGCAGCTACACCATAATATCGGCAGTTTAAACGATCTATTCATGTTACTGCATTTAAAAATATTCATAACTCATCACAATAATTTGCCTGAACTATTGTAGATATAAATCTTTCCATAGCTCTGCTAAACGCTCATCCTCCTGAGGGCCATCATCCCTCCGCCCAAAAATAACAGGAAGAAGAGGAAAAGAACCATGAACGATGACCAGGGAAGAGGCTGGTCCAACGCAGCCGCTCTCAGAAATAGGCTGGAGTGGGTGAGTGGAAGGGCGTACAGCGCCATCTTAAGCCCGAAGGGAACCTGGGAGACGGAGAAGAAGGTTCCGCCCAGGAAGGTCATCGGCATGAGAATCAGGCTGCCAAATGTGGCCATATCCTCATGAGATCGGGCCAGCAGTGCAGCCAGAACACCCAGAAAGGCAAAGGTCAAGCAGCTAAGCAGCAATCCCAATACAAAGGGCAGAGTGATATGAATATGCCTGGCGATGAGAAAGGCCACGAGCAAGAACGCTACCGAGCTCAGTATACCCCTCACCACCCCAATCAGCGCTTTTCCCAAGAGAATGGAGGGCAGTCCCACCGGGGCCATGAGACATTCGTCAAAGCTCTTGAAATAGAGTCGATCGACATTGAGCCTGGTGCCGGCTCCATTGAAGCTGGTGGTCATGGCGGTCAGAGCGATGATTCCCGGTATCACGAAATCAAGATAGCTGGTTCCGTTCATATCTATCCCGCGACCCAGGCCCCAGCCAAAGGCCACCAGATAGAGAAGCGGGCTCATCAGGGTGGTGAGAAGATAGCGAGGCCAGCGCCGCTTGAGCGCTGCCAGGTCCGACCAGAGTATGCTGAAGGCATCGATCATGCTAGTCTCCCATCACCTTTTCACCGGTCAGCTCGATGAATACGTCCTCCAGGTTGGACTCTCGCATGACCACCCTCTCCGAGCCTGGAAGATCCTGAATAAACCGGGAGGCACTTGATCGATCCGAAAAGTAGCGGTAAGTTGTGCCGCACGCCGCCCCCTGCATCTCTACCGCTATCATTCCCAGCCTTTGCCGCAGATCCAGAGGGCTTCCCAGAGCTATGAGCCTGCCGTGATGAAGGACCCCAACCCGCTGACACAAGGCCTCGGCCTCTTCGATATAGTGGGTGGTCAAGAAGACCGTCGAGCCTTCTAGGTTCATCCTGCGGATGAGATCCCAGACCCGGCGTCTGGTTTGAGCGTCCAATCCCACCGTCGGCTCATCCAGGAAGAGGAGCTTGGGGCTGTGGATGAGCGCCCGGGCTATCATGGCCCTCCTCTTCATTCCCCCAGAGACGCTATCGATGAGCTGATCAGAGTGATCGGACAGCCCCACATAATCGAGCAGTTCCGCGATCCTCTCCTTTCGTTCCCTGGATTGGAGGTGGTGCAGCCGGGCATGAAGCTCCAGGTTCTCGCCGATGGTCAGATCCCGGTTCAGGCTCAAGTGCTGCTGAACCACGCCAAACTCCGACTTCACTCTGGACGGGTCCTTTGCCACATCGATGCCGTTGATAAAAACCCGTCCGGACGAGGGCTTGGTGAGGGTGGTAAGGATGCGAATGGTGGTGGTCTTGCCAGCTCCATTTGGCCCCAAGAAGCCGAAGAGTTCTCCCTGTCCTACCTCAAGATTCAAGTTATCTACTACCTTCTTCCTCGAGTACTCCTTGCTCAGGCCCGATATCTCGATCATACTGCTCATTAATCGTATTTATTAATTCTATATTTCTGTTATAATCTCTATAATCGCATTATGTTGCAGCATACTCATTTATGGCAGCATCATCGAACAGAAGCTTCTGCTCTTCATCTACAATCCTGAGCAGGGACTCCGGGGTTAAGCTGGATAGGGGATAGTACTTTCCCTGACACTGATCCGCGATCTGATGGCAATAGCCTAAACGCATATCCAGGAAGGAGCTGTCTACGACCTCACTGTCGATGACGATGGTATGGATCCCCAGGTGCTTTATTCTTTCTGAGATCGCCATCAGCTCGTCTTTGATCTTTCCACCCATTCCCTCATTAGCCCTGCCATCGGATATGAGAACCATCATCAGTTTGCTCTCCTCATCCTTTCTCAGTTCTCCCTGCAAGAGCTGCAATCCGCGGGAGAGGCCGGCGGATAGAGGTGTCTTGCCCCCGGTGGGAAGCTCCCGCAAGCGGCCAAGGGCCAGATCCACGCTGGTGCAGGGGGGAAGTATGATCTCGGCTTCCTTTCCTTTGAAGGCTATCATGCCGATCTTGTCTCTCTTCTGGTAGGAGTCCATTAGCAGGGAGAGAACTGCACCCTTGGTGCTCTCCATCCTCTGATTGGCCCCCATGGATCCACTGGCATCTACCACGAAGAGGACTACTGCGGAGGTCTTGCCTACTCTCTCCTTCTCCCGTATATCCTCGCCCTTCACGATGATGGCGTTGGGGCCGGATCTGATCCTTTGATAGGGGGCAGCGGCACGAATGGTGGCATCAATGGCAATATCTTTTCCTTCCTGGGGCATTTTCTGGCGCAGATACCGGCCGCGGTTGCGCAGAGCCAGTGTATTCATCCTCCTGCCGCTGGTCTTGCGGCGGGCGATCCGGTCCCTCTTGCGGGGCATCGTTATGGCACGCACATCGATAGGCGTGCCGATCTCGAATATCCTCTCTTGGGGCTTAGCAGCCTGTTTTTGATCCGTGTCCTTTTGTTCCGACGGCTCCTGTGGTTGTTGCTCATTCTTCTTCTGCTGCTCGGGCTTTTGATCTTGATGCTGGTGTTCATGCTGCTTCTGAGACATGGACTTCTCCAGCCGTTCCTTGTTCAGCGTGGGCGGCTCAAATGGCCTGCTCCTCATCCTATGGGCCAGGGCCAGCTCCATGGCTTTCTTGACATCCTCCTGGTTGACTTCGGTCCTACCATCGAAGGCGGCGATGGTCTTGGCGGTTCTGGTGATGACTATCTCCGCTCGGTGCGTCTTGACTCCAAGATCGATGCAGGTGGAAGCGATTAAACGGAGGAGGTCATCGCTCATGTTCACTTTCCTGAGGATCTTGCGGGCCTGGGATATCTTCTCCTTTAATTCCGCCCGGCTTCCTTGGCTCTTTTCCGTAAATCCATCGGGATCGGCATCAAATGCTTCCGCCATCTTGGCGATCTGCATCCTCTGATCTACATCATCGATGCCGATAACGCTCACTTGCAGTCCAAATCGGTCCAGAAGCTGGGGTCTGATCTCTCCTTCCTCCGGGTTCATGGTTCCAACCAGGATGAACTTGGAGGGATGAGCTACGGATACTCCCTCGCGCTCCACGATGTTGACACCCATGGCAGCCGAATCCAATAGCACATCGGCCACATGATCGTCTAAAAGATTAACCTCGTCAATGTAGAGGATGCCCCGATTGCAGGCCGCCAGGATGCCCGGTTCCAGGGCTTTGATGCCTTCTTTGATGGCACGCTCAACATTCAAAGAGCCAACTACTCTGTCCTCTGTTGCGCCCAATGGTAGATCGATAACAGGTGTCTTTTTATCGATTCCTTTTATCCGGTTTGCCTGGTTCTTCTCAAAACACAGGTCGCACATATCTTCAGGATTTCCCGGATCGCAATTGAAGGGGCAGTCTTCCACCACTTGAATATTTTCCAGCAGGTCGGCTAAAGCCCGCACTGCAGTCGATTTAGCAGTGCCCTTATCGCCTCTGATCAGGACCCCGCCTATGCGGGGATTGATGGCATTTAGAATCAGAGAGAACTTCATGTCATCCTGCCCTACAATGGAGGTAAATGGTATTGTCTTTCTCTTCAGATGGTGCATTGTCATCTCCTTTTTTTCAGCGTGTCGTTTTCGTATTTAAGGTTTTATGTTGTATTAAAAAGTACTATTTCTTAAATTACTATTATGTTTTTGTAGAATTTATTATGATTGAGTAATACTATTACCAAAAGACTTATTAATACGTGTATAAGATAATCTCGCAGATTTCGAGGATGGAATTTAGGGAATAGACATGAGGATGATGTACGGTTTGGTTTTGTTTTTCTGCGTTTTCAATCTTTTAGGGCTTGCAGCCGCCTACCAGGCGGTAACAGTTTCTGGGGACACGAATGGTGACAAAGTGATCTCGTCAGAAGAATTGAAGGTTGCAGAAACGGATTTCAAGGATGGAAGGATCAGCTCGGAAGAGCTTGAGAAGATCAGGCTCATCCATGAGAGCTATCCTCGGAATATCGATGACTCGACGGGCAACGAGATAACGATCTATAAGCCTATCGAAAGGATCGCTGTATTGACTACGGAGGATTATGAGATACTGCGCACCCTCAATAGCACAGACAAAATTGTCGCTGCCAGCAAGTACGTTGTGCAGAGCACAGAGCAGGGCTGCGGAGAACTTTATGCCGATGGCGCAGGCTTTGTCAACATTGGCTCTCCCGTATCTTCGGTTGACTGGGAGGCCTTGATTAAGTCCAGCCCTGATCTTGTCATAACATATATGAGCAGCCCCAAGCAGGAAGATCTGGATCAGAATCTCAAGGATACCAATATCACCGTGATGCGTTTGGATTCAGGAAACATATCTCAGTATGCCGATATCATCGACAAAATGGGCTATCTTCTCGATAGAAATGATGAGGCAAAAAAATACAATCGGTTCTTTGAAGAGAAGCTCGGCAAATACCTGAATGCTGTGTCTGGGCTCTCCACCAGTGAGAGGCCTATGGTCTATCTGGAAGCGGACTTCGGAGGCGGCCAGACCTATTACACCTGCGGCTCGGGTCATGCCCATAATGCCCTCCTCGTGGCGGCCGGCGGGAACAATATATTCTCAGAATTGCAGGGATTCAAGCAGGTTGATCCAGAATCAGTCGCCGTGAAGAATCCGGAAATCATTCTTCGCTATAAATATCTCAAGGACAGTCCGGGAATAGACAAAGATTTGAGCGACACCGCTGCTCTTGAGGCTTTAACAGATGATATGCTCGGCCGGACTGAATTGAACAGAACTCCTGCCGTGAAAAACAAAAAGGTTTATTTGTTCACCTGGGACTGCACCAAGGGCGGTGGAAGGTTCTATTTGGGCATGGGCTACTTGGGAAAATGGCTGCAGCCCGAGATATTCCAGGACTATAGTCCCCGCGAGGCATATCAGGAATACCTCAAGGAGTTCCAGAATGCAGATGTCGATGTAGTAAATAAGGGTGTCTTTGTCTATCCAGAGGCATAAGCAATGTCATCTGTGTATTCCAAGAAAAAACCAGGCACAGATTTGAGGGCAGAGTATCAGAAGTTCATTGGCAAAAAGATGCTCTTTCTCATTTCACTCATTTTTGGTATAATTCTATTAGCAGGCTATGCAGCCACAAGAGGTTCGGCAGACATCAGCGTCGTTGATGTTTACACAACCATTATAGCCAAGTTTTTGCCTGGCCACTTTGAGACCACCTGGTTCTCGGATACAATTGTCTGGGGTCTGCGTCTGCATCGCATTCTTCTGGCTATTGTGGGTGGCATAGGTCTTGCCATTGCGGGAGCTGTAATGCAGGGCATTCTCAAGAATCCACTGGCCAGTCCATTCACATTAGGCATTGCTTCTGCAGCAGGATTTGGTGCCGCTTTGGCCATAGTCCTGGGAGCAGGATTCGTAGGAGGTGAGTATCTCATCATTTTCAATGCCTTCATCTTCACACTTCTTGCCTCCTTGAGCGTTTATGGCCTGGCAAAGTACAAGGGCATCACGCCCGAGACGATGATCCTGGCGGGCATAGCCGTCATGTACCTCTTCTCGGCCATGACCTCCTTCCTGCAATACGTAGGGCAGGCAGAGCAAGTGCAAGAGGTGGTCTTCTGGATGATGGGCTCCCTCGGAAGGTCTTCCTGGGATAAGGTCTGGGTGGTAACCGCAGTCATTGCCGCATGTTTTCCCTATCTGCTACTCAAATCGTGGGATATCAATGCTTTGGGGGCAGGCGACGAGACTGCCAAGAGCCTGGGGGTGGATGTGGAGAAGACCCGGGTTATATGCATGGTGCTGGTCTCGCTCATCACAGCGAGCGTTATCTGCTTCACGGGAACCATCGGCTTCATCGGCCTTGTTGCCCCCCATATCACGCGCATGGTGATAGGAGGAGACCACAGGTTCCTGCTCCCGGCGTCAGCACTGGTCGGAGGACTCTTGTTGCTGGCTGCAGATACCGTGGCGAGAACCATAATGGCGCCAGTGATTCTGCCGGTGGGAATAATGACCTCATTCCTGGGAGTGCCATTCTTCGTCTATCTGTTCATGCGCCGAAAGAAGCAGTTCTGGTAAAGCCGCCTTATGTGCGGCTCACCAGGAATCCGTATCAAGCGCTGAGGCCCTGATCAACCTCAGCTTTTTTTTTATTAAGATCTAATTTCATTTAACATCAGAATCGAAATAGTTAATACTAAGAACAGATAAATCAAATAATTTGGTGATAAAATATGACCCGATCGAAAATACATAAGACCATTTTTAGGCAGCAGCCCACGGGCCTGAAATACTCAATTGAGACGGAGAAATCATGATCCTCACCTGTCTTGTTGGAAATTCATATCTGCAGATCATCTCCAGGGCCTGCAAGCGCCTCGGATTCGACCTGCGGCTTTTTTCCACCCAGCGTCTGGATGATCAGCCCGGCTTGATAGATGAAGCAATAAAGTCTATGGAACAGTCAGACCTGATTTTCACTCATCGCGGCAGCGAGGCCCTTTGGGACGAGATCGAGTCCAGGATGAGTGAGATCGGAAAGCGTACACCCACAGTATGCCTCGGCTATGATCAATCATATTGGCTCAACTCCACAGCTCCGGCTAAGGTTGTGGTCACTGCCAATGCCTACCTAACCTACGGAGGAGAAGATAACATCAGCAACATGCTCCTCTATCTTTGCCGAGAGCTGCTTTCTATGGATGTGGTGGCCAAGCCACCTATGCCTATGCCCTGGGAAGGGGCATACCATCCGGATGCGCCGAGTCACTTTGACAATGTCGAGGATTATCTAAAGTGGTACGAGCCGGATGACTGCCCAACTGTGGGATTGCTATTCTCCCGGTTCTACTGGGTGAACCGAAATCTGGCAGTGGAAGATGAGCTGATCAGGGCCCTGGAGAGAGAGGGGTGCAATGTCATCCCAGTATTCTCATATTCCGTAAAGGACACAGATCTGGGCGCCAGGAGCATGGCCGAAGTGGTTTCTGACTACTTCTTCACAGAAGGCAAGCCTCGAATCGATGCCATGGTAAAGACGTCTCCCTTCTTCCTGGGACAGGACAGAAACAACATGGGCGAGGCAAAAGGAAATAAGACCGGCATCGCTCTTCTTAAAACGCTAAACGCACCTGTATTTGAGCCGGTCCTCTCCAATCACATGACTCTGGAGGAGTGGGAAGACGGAATTGGCCTATCCAATGATATCGGCTGGGGTGTGGCCATGCCGGAGTTCGAGGGAATGATCGAGCCCATTATCGTAAGCGCTGGCTCCCGGCGGGGTGATTATGAGGAGCGCACGCCTATTTTAGAGCGGTGCGCGAAACTTGCCAAAAGAGTTAAGAAATGGATTGATCTGGCAAGAAAGCCCGCAACCGATAGACGGGTGGCCTTTATTTTCCATAACAATCCTTGCGCCTCAGTAGAAGCAGCAGTGGGAGGCGGCGCGCACCTGGACACGATAGAGAGCGTAGCACTGATTATGAATAGGATGGCCGCCGCGGGCTACTCTTTGGAAAATGTCCCTGCTACCGGAAAAGAGCTTATTGAGACCATCATGGACCGAAAAGCCATCTCCGAGTTCCGCTGGACGCCTATCGAGGAGATTGTGGCCAAAGGAGGAGTTCTGGCCTATCTGACCAAAGAGGAGTATGAGCGGTGGTTTAACACTCTCACCCCCAAGGTAAAGGACCGCGTCTGCGAAGCCTGGGGAAATCCCCCAGGAGAACTCAAGAACGACATTCCTGCCGCCATGCTCTACCAGGGCAAGATCGTGATCACCGGCGTTCAGTACAGCAACACAGTAGTCTGCGTGCAGCCCAAACGCGGCTGCGCCGGTGCGCGCTGCGACGGCCAGGTCTGCAAGATCCTGCACGACCCGGATGTGCCGCCCACCCACCAGTACATGGCCACCTACCGCTATCTTGAGGAGATTTTCGGCGCAGACGTGCTCATCCACGTGGGCACGCATGGAAATGTGGAGTTTTTGCCGGGCAAAGGCGTGGGCCTTTCTAAGAACTGCTATCCGGATATTTGCGTCGGCACCATTCCTCATCTTTACATCTACAATGCCGACAATCCTCCGGAGGGAACCATCGCCAAGCGGCGCAGCTATGCCACGCTGGTGGATCACATGCAAACCGTAATGACCCAGTCCGGGCTTTACGATGAGCTGCTGGAGGTGGACCGGCTGCTGGGCGAGTATGAAACCGCCAAATTCGACCACGCCAGATCCCATGAGCTGAGGCATCTGCTCATTGAAGCCATCAAAGCGGCAAACCTCGACAAAGGCATGACGCTGACTGATGATATGCCTGTAGAAGAGATTGTGACAAAAGCCCACAATCAACTCAGCCGGGTCAGAAATACGCAGATAGATTCCGGCATGCATATCTTTGGTCAGCTTCCAAAAGGAGAAAAACGGGTTGAGTTCATCAACTCCGTGATGCGCTTTGAAGGTAGCGGTGTGCTGCTTCGCAGTACGGTCGCGGCCATGATGGGCCTCTCCATGGAAGAGCTGCTGGCCGACCAGGGAGCGGTAAACGAACGCTACGCAAAATCACACGGGCAACTGCTGGAGGATATCGATGGACTATGCAAGAAATTAATCGAGATGACCCTGCAGGGCGACGGAGCGAAGCCGGACGATGTCTTGGGCTTTTCTACGGCGGGTTATGAGAGCCGGCTCGAGGCTATTCGGGAGAAGGTCTTTGACCTTCAGACCAGGATGGAAGCCTCTTTGGAGATCGAGTCGTTGTTCAACGGTATGGACGGAGGCTACATCGAGGCCGGACCCAGCGGTCTCATCACCCGCGGCCGGGATGATGTCCTGCCCACGGGCAGGAACTTCTACTCTCTGGACCCCTACCGCGTTCCCACGAAGACCGCCTGGAAGGTGGGCTGCAAGCTCGGCGAAGCGGTGATCGCCAAACACCAGAAGGAAGAGGGCCGCTATCCGGAGAACATCGCGTTCTTCTGGATGTGCAACGACATCATGTGGGCCGACGGCGAGGACATGTCGCAGATGCTCTTCCTGCTGGGCACGGAGCCGGTATGGCTTTCCAACGGACGGCTGAAGGGCTTCAAAGTCATACCGCTGGAAGAGCTGGGTCGCCCCAGGATCGATCTGACCGTTCGCGTCTCCGGCATCACCAGGGACAACTTCCCCAACTGCATCGACACCATTGACGAAGCGGTGCAGGCGGTGGCGGCGCTCGATGAGCCTCTGGAGATGAATTTTGTGCGCAAGCACACGCTTGCCAATTTGGAGAGCGGCACGGCCAAGGACTGGCGCGAAGCAACGCTGCGCATCTTCGCCAGCAAACCTGGCACCTATCAGTCGGGCACAAATCTGGCCGTCTACGCCAGTGCCTGGAAGGATGAGAAGGACCTCTCTGACATCTTCGTCTACTGGAACGGCTATGCTTACGGCAAGGGCGTGACCGGCAAGGAGTCGCATCAGAATTTTATGAATTCGCTCAAGTCGGTGGATGTCACCTACAACAAGGTGGTCAGCGATGAGTACGACCTTTTCGGATGCTGCTGCTACTTCGGCACGCACGGAGGCATGACCGCAGCTGCCAGGCATCTCTCCGGCAAGGATGTGAAAGCCTACTATGGCGACACCCGCGAGCCGGAGCACGTCGAGGTGCGTGATCTGGCAGACGAGGTCCGGCGGGTCGTTCGCACCAAGCTGCTCAACCCCAAGTGGATCGAGGGCATGAAGCAGCACGGCTACAAGGGCGCAGGCGACATCTCCAAGCGTGTGGGCCGGGTCTACGGTTGGGAGGCGACCACGCAAGAGGTGGACGACTGGATCTTCGACGACATCGCCAAGACCTTTATCATGGACGAGGAGAACCGCAAGTTCTTCGAGGAGAACAACCCCTGGGCGATGGAGGAGATGGGACGCAGGCTGCTGGAGGCCGAGCAGCGGGGACTGTGGAAGGCCGATCCCGAGGTGCTTGATGCTCTCAAGAACCTTTACCTGGAGATCGAGGGCTGGATGGAAGAGAGGATGGGCGATGTGCAGGGCGAGTTTCAGGGAGGAGCGATCGATGTCATCACTGCGGATGAGGTGGCTGCCTGGAAGGAGAAGATGAGCAAGGTGATCGGGGCATAAGCCCGAGGATCCTCGCAGGATTAAAGATAGGCTCTAGGAATCCTCTTTGTGATATAGTAATACAATTACCAAATGACTTATTAATATTGTTATAAACCAACAGGATGATATCGATGATCGAATCAGGAGAGAGTACGGCTGCCCCCGAGGGCGCAAACCACGACGAGTTCAGCCCTGTTGAGGGGCTGCCCAGCAGAAAGAATGAGCCCGATAGAGATTTTCAGCCGGCAACGATCATCAAGAGCAATGATTTTGGCCAATTTCATCTGAACGGATGTCCGAATCACAAATGAAAGAGAGGCTGCGCGCGGGCCAGAAGACTCGGCCCAGGACGACGGCTGCTCAGGAGCTGAGGGCGGAATACCAGAAGTTTATCGGAAGGAAGATGCTCTTTCTAGCTGCTCTTGCCTTAGGCATTGTATTGCTCGCGGGCTATGCTACCACCCGGGGATCGGCGGATATAAGCGTGATGGATGTCTACTCCACCATCCTGGCAAAGTTCTTTCCCCAGTATTTCCAGACCACCTGGTTCTCAGACACCATCGTCTGGGGACTGAGGCTGCACAGAATCCTTATGGGGATCGTGGGAGGAATCGGCCTGGCCATTGCCGGAGCGGTCATGCAGGGCATCCTTAAAAATCCCCTGGCCAGCCCCTTCACCCTGGGCATCTCCTCAGCCGCTTCCTTTGGAGCGGCCATGGCCATAATCATGGGGGCGGGATTCATGAGCGGGGAATGGCTGATCATCGGCAATGCCTTCGTTTTCACTCTTCTCGCTGCGGGGGCGGTCTATGGACTGGCAAAATATAAAGGGGTCACCCCCGAAACCATGATCCTGGCGGGAATCGCCATCTCATACCTTTTCAGTGCCAGGACCTCATTTCTGCAGTATATTGGCCATGCAGAGCAGGTTCAGGAGGTGGTCTTCTGGTCGATGGGCTCGCTGGGCCGCTCCTCTTGGGATAAGGTCTGGATAGTCAGCGCGGTCATAGCCATCTGCCTTCCCTATCTTATCATCAAATCATGGGACATAAATGCCATGGGGACAGGTGACGAGACCGCCAAGAGCCTGGGGGTGAATGTGGAGAGGACCCGGGTGATCAGCATGATGCTGGTCTCGCTCATAACCGCCTCGGTGATATGCTTCACCGGCACCATAGGCTTCATCGGTCTGGTCGCTCCTCATATAACCCGGATGGCGATTGGGGGGGATCACCGGTTCCTGCTTCCCGCCTCTGCTCTGGTGGGGGCGCTGCTCCTCTTAGGAGCTGATACCCTGGCCAGGACCATTCTCGCTCCAGTGATTCTGCCCGTGGGAATAATGACCGCCTTTTTGGGGGTGCCATTCTTCGTCTACCTCTTCATGCGCAGGAAGAGGGAGTTCTGGTAGGCATGCCTGTTCGAAGGATCCAATTGATTATGGGTGCCTCATCTTCCTTTTTTTCGCCATCGCCTCCTGATCCAGACCGTCAACCGCACCGCTCAGGTTAGCATCAGCCATTGGAATTTCTTATCATACAATTTGGCGATCATGCTAATTCTATATCTAAGCTTCATATATCATGAATTACTAACAATATATGGCTTAAAGGGTGGTCAGGATGAAGAAAGAGGAATTCCTAAAACAGATTGAAGGATATGCATTCCCTGAAATGTTCAATCAGGACCTTCTAGATCGTGCGGCAGAGATGTTCGGAAAGTGGGGGAAGACCGCTCATCTGGATGAAAAGGAGCATCTATTCGAGAGCTTTGGCCTGAACCCCCAGCCGGAGGACAGCGATGAGATCAAGGAGCAGAAGGCTGCTATCAGACATATCTGTTCCAGGATGATGGATGCAAGCATCAACCGCAGAGATGCTGCCGATCTCATCCGAAACTTCAACCGAATAAAAGATCCCGGCTTCAAGTGGCTGGATTGAATCCATTTTTTTAATGGATCCCATCTCACCACTTACCACTAATGATGCCAATCCGGCGGCATGAGGCCGACAAGCTATAAATAGACCTCATCTTACAGGCCGATAGCTCATTGCTGGTGAGATCAAAGGGATGTCCAGATCAAATAGCGCTTCTGAGTTTATGAAAGATAGGTTATGCCTGGAGAGAGAGGAGCTGGCCTTCTGGGAGCGACAAAGGAGATGCGGCGGCGACTGCGACCTCAAGATGGCCCGCGATCTGCCCGATGATACTCCCCAGTTCATATTACACCTGCAAAGGGAGTTTGAGGATAGGGCGGCAGCCTTTTCTTTTGCCGGATCAAGGGGCATGGTCCTGGATGCAGGGTGCGGCAATGGGGAGCTGCTCATTGCAGCCCATAAGATGGGCATAGCAAAGGAAAATGGGGCCAGGTTCATCGGCATGGACTTCTCGGCCAATATGCTTGGCCGGGCCAAATTCCGCACATCCGGTGATCCGAGGGTGGCATTTCTTCAGGGAAGCATAACCTCGCTTCCCTTTGTTGATCGGTCATTCGACTGGGTAGTGAGCAGCGGCGTTCTCACCTGTCTTGCCACACCACAGTCGATGGCAGAAGCCCTGCAGGAGTTCAACCGGGTCCTTTGCCCAGGCGGAGGACTGGTGGTGGATTTCTTCAACCGCCTATCCCATTACACCCTGGCGAGGAGATATCTATTCGGAGAACGAATAGCCCCGCCGGAGTATCTCTCCTTTTCAGAATTCCGGAATCAATTGGAGAATGCCGGCTTTCAGATCGAAGAGCATCTCGGTTTCGACTTCAAGCTCTGCCAAGGCTACTTGTTTATGAGCCGCTACAGGCCGGTCGTCGACCCGGCTTATCTGCAGGAGCGCATCTCCCAATTACTGGAGAAACGGATTTTGCCCGTATGGCCCAAGCTCAGTCTTTTCGGATACAGGATATATGTGAGGTGCAAAAAGATATAGATTTTTTAGCGGTCAGTTCTGCCGTTGCCGTCCGCCCTTCGACCAGCTGCCAATTCCATCGGCTTCGCCAATCGCACTGACATCGGATCTCAAGATCGCTCTCAACTCTTCCAGGTTCACCGGCTTGCTGATGTAGCCGTCCATTCCCGACTCGATGCATTTCTCCTTGTCACCCTCCATGGCAAATGCGGTGATGGCGATGATTTTTGGCCATGTCGGCCGGTTTTCTCTGATTTTTCTGGCAGCATCCAGCCCATCCATCTCTGGCATTTGAATGTCCATGAGGATCACATCGTAATCCTGGCGATCCAGGGCGGCGAGGACCTCCAGGCCATTAGCAGCCACATCAGCGCGATAGCCGAGCTTATGGAGCATCTTTTGCATAACCTTCTGATTGATTATGTTATCCTCCGCCACCAGTATACGTAAAGGACGCTGGGGGCCCATAGAGATGCTGCTCTTCGATCCTTTTGCCAGCTTTCCGGGCGGTGGCGATAACGCTTCCATTGCCTTTATAGTGAAATGGAATGTTGAGCCCTTACCCTCCTCTGACTCCGCCCAAATCGAGCCATTCATGAGCTCCACGAGCCTCCTGCTTATTGCCAGGCCCAGGCCTGCGCCACCATACCTGCGAGTGGTACAGGGCTCAACCTGGCAGAAGGACTGGAAGAGGCAGCCCATCTTCTCTGCAGGTATTCCGATGCCCGTATCCATAACGTCGAATTGGATCTCATGCTCTCTACCCCCCAGATCTCTGCCCGTAACCAGGATCCTGACCTCTCCAGAGCTGGTGAACTTCACCGCATTGCCCAATATATTGACCAGTATCTGGCGCAGCCTGGTGGGATCGCTGACAATGGTCTTTGGAATACTCTCCTCTATATCATATCCTAAGGTCAGGCCCTTTTCCTGGGCAACTGGAGCCATCAGATCAACAGCATCCTCGATGCTCTTTTTGATATCAAAAGGCTGAACCTCCAGCTCCATCTTGCCGCTATCGATCTTCGAGAAGTCCAGGATATCGTTGATTATCGATAAAAGGGCATATCCACTGCTTCTGATGATCTCAAGATGGTCGCATTGCTCTCTATTCAGATCCGTGCCCAGGAGAATTCCAGTGAGGCCGATGACGGCATTCAGGGGGGTTCTGATCTCATGGCTCATATTGGCTAAAAACTCGGATTTAGCGTTGGTTGCCGCCTCTGCCGCCTCTTTGGATCTTCTCAGATCCTCTTCGATCTTCTTTCGATCTAAAATCTCCTCCTCTAGCTTTCTGTTTGCCGCCTTCAGCATAGCTGTCCTATCCATAACCCTGCTCTCTAGATGCTGGTTAAGCCTTCGCACCTCCTCCTCTGCTCTTTTGGATGTCTGGAATAATCTCTCATTCTCCTTCAGAGCGACAATCTGGCGAATGACTATCAGACCTATTATCCCTCCAACAGAATAAGATAGATGAGGCGTGCTTATGGCAAGAGGACGGTTAAAGCTCCAGAGAAGGATAATGTATGCGCCAGCAGCGAAGATGTAAGGGATGTAGCGAGCACCAGGAAACTGCACCATGCCGGAATCAAGAGCATAAGGGGATGCAGAGGATGCCACGATGCGGGCATAAGCAGGCTCGTCTGAGGGAACCTTCGGCAATGGTGGTATATCGCCCGGTGATATGCTGGCCTGCAGTATTCCCGCCAGGCCGATCATCGAGTAGGCCATTATCCAGCCCACGTCCCAAATGCCGCCCGAATCATATCTGTTGTTCAATGATTGGTATACCAGGATGAGATCAGTGATGATCATCACTGCCGTTCCCATCACCAGAAGAAGCACTGGACCCATCTGCTGAAATCGGATCCGCCGAAAGAGGAGTTCAACCAGCGCAAAGAGAAGCATCAAATCCATGACTGGATATGCCACAGAAAACGCCTGGGTGCGGATATCTGCTCCTGCGCTGGACTCGATCGTGGGTGCGATCAAAACCACCCAGAATATTATAACTGAGGCGATGATCACGATCCCTTCATCCAGCATGACCTTCAGCCGTTCACTGGAGGTCAGGGATTGGGTGGGCATGAGGAGAATGCCCGCGATGAAGAGGGGGTACTGAATCAAAAACAGCCAGTCTGCCATGGATGGGAAGGGTGGCTGATCCAGCACTATCTCAGTATAAGCCCAGGCGATGTCACCCAAGGTATGGGCCACCAGGGCAAGAGCGAAAATCGTCCATGCCATACGGACCTGTCTCCCATAGGCAGAAGACCTCCTGGCAGCATAAAAAAGGGCTAGTGCGGCCAGAGAATCGACCAGGATCGCCAGCACATCGCTCGCTGCGGTCTGCAGCTCATCTTTTAAGAGGATGCTAAATGAGATTGAGCAGAGGGCAAAGATGAAGGCCAGCATCAAGGCCATGTTAAACGATATGATCGACTTTTTGCATTGATCAGAGGTCATGGGCAAACCTTCATCTTGCTGCTTATCTGTGCATATCTATTATTGGCCTATCATAACTGTCTTCGGAACCCCTGATGAAGATGTATCAATTATTAGCCTTCCTTTTTTGCAGCCTTTTTCGCCATATTATAGTCTCTGAATGCGGATCAGGTTCTCTAATACTGATAGAAAAAGCTTTGCATCATTGCCCCGATCA
The DNA here is from genome assembly GCA_011620785.1 of Methanothrix sp. Classification (GTDB taxonomy): domain Archaea; phylum Halobacteriota; class Methanosarcinia; order Methanotrichales; family Methanotrichaceae; genus Methanothrix. Next base: position 17,399 of record WOYM01000053.1, read on the forward strand.
GTCCCTGAGGACTTATGCGGAAATAATAGAAAAATTTAACTATAATGATATGAATTATGGATTGAGCATAAGGGGGATTAAATGTGGATTATTCGAAGGAGAGAAATCATCGCAGGGCTTTTTTGATATCTGCTCTGCTAATAGCTTTGATTTTCGGTTCGGCTCAGGCCATTACCACTAAGGACCTCATATTTGCCAAGAGCCCACAGACAACACAGTCCATCTCGACAGTGGTGGCGGATGCCATGAACCAGGCCCCTGTGGCCAAAGGCCTGACTCCCGATCAGGAAGGGCCGCTGACAGCCGGTTCACCGGTTGTCTGGACAGGCGATGCCTTTGACTCCGAAAAGGATGAGCTATACTATCAGTTCTGGTTGAACGGGCCGATGACAGGAAACACCTGGATGCCCATGAACACTTGGAGCAAGAACAATACCTGGACCTGGGAGACCAGCGCCATAGACATTGGCAATAATGTCATCGATATGCGTATCAGGGATGGACGCCATGCTCCCCCTTGGGGACATGATGCCCATATCAGCGCAGAATATGTCATCAGCGAGAGTGCTGGCATCGCTGGCAGCTCGAAATCGAACTCCAAGCCGACTCTGACCAGCATAAAATCGGATAAGCAAACCCCGCAGGATAAGGGCGCCACTATTACCTGGACGGCTAAGGCGACAGACCCGGACATGGATACGGTTCTATATCGCTATGTCCTTAAGGGGCCTTCAACAGATGAACAATGGGTGCCCATGACCGACTGGACCACGAACGGTGTCTGGTCCTGGGATACGAGCACTGGAAAGGCCGGCATATACATGATTGAGGTCTGGATTAGAGACGGATACCATGCAGATGTCGATAATTGGGATGACTCCAAGAGAACGCCATTTGTCCTGATGCAAAAGGGAATAATCAAGTAGAGATGAATTTGAGAAATGCTGTCGTCTCCTGGACGGGAGGAAAGGATGGATGCTTATCCTGCTATAAAGCGATGCAAGAGGGATGGCGGGTCAATTATCTTCTCAGCTTCAGGAATATGTCACGGATTGGATCTCATGATATCAATCCAGAGCTGATTCAGGCCCAGTCAGAGGCAGTTGGAATTCCTCTCATCCAGAATGGATTCACCTCATATGAACAGGAGTTCAAGAGGACCATTCTGGATCTTCGCGCCAAAGGGGAGAAGATCGATGGAGCTGTTTTCGGCCATATCCAGACCCACAAAAAACTGGTGGACAGGATCTGTGCAGGTCTAAATCTCGATCTGCTGCTGCCCCTATGGCAACAGGATTCGAGGAAGATCCTGAAGGAGATCACAGGTTCGGGTTTTGAGGTGATAGTGATAAGCGTCAAGGATGGCCTCATGGGCAGAGAATGGCTGGGCAGGAGGGTTGATGAAGAATTTTCACAGGATCTGAAGGATCTGGACCAATCCATTGACCCCTGCGGAGAGAATGGGGAGTTTCACACCATCGTCACAGACGGCCCGATCTTCAAGAAGAGGATTATGATGTCCGGAAGCGAGGCGGTATTGAGGGAAGGCTACTGGTTCCTCAACATAAAGGAGTTTTCAATTCAGAAAAAGTTATGACGAAGGCCTCATTGAAAGCGCCCCTCGCATGGGCCGAGACATGCTTGTTTTATGGGGAACGCCCCTGGCAGCAAATCTCAAGCGATTTTGCCTGCATACTCTGCTGGAGGGAAGAAAAAATCTGCCAAGCAAAATATTTTTAATACTTGCGTGCTACAACACATAATATGCCTGGACTAGTTCATACAAAGAAAAGGCTAAATATGAATAAACATAACTGCCTTCGCAGACATTTGAGAACAAAGGAGGGTTTCGTATAAAGAAAGTATTAGTCAAGATAGGATTAGTATTAATTTTTCTGCTGCTAATCACGGGAATTACCTGGGCAGGAAAATATGATATGAATCCTGGAAGAGAAGCGATCAAGTATAAGCATGAGATGACCGATGATGTAACCGGACAAGGCTTTGCTGTGGAGTATAAGAGTATAAATACAAATAACCTCTCCCTGCTGGAGTACTACCACGGCAGCGGATCTGTGGACATGGCCGATATACTCAACTCCCAGCAGAAGACCACCAGCGGCTCCTACTACTACCTGGATTACGATGGACTGATGAAGGAAGCCTCAAAGGGTGCTAACAGCGTCGTCAGCTACACCAGGCAGTATGATAATGTCCAGTCGCCCACTACATTTGCCTATGGCACCGGCTGGTATGCCGCGAATCCCATTGAGTACAATTCCCTTATCAAGGATAAGACCGAGGCCAGGAGCTATCAAGAGTCTGCGTCAATGCACCGCCAGGTGGAGTATGCTCATGCTCTCAAAGGGGACATTGCTGTGGACATCAACTGTACTGGCCCCACAGACAAGACAGATGGCGTGGGCATTCTCAGCATGAAGATCGAAGACGATGTTTTTCAGGGTACCCTTCACATAGGTGAGCTGCTGTTGAGCCCCAACGAAAAGACTCAGCCAAAGACATTTGATCCCATAATCGAGGTCCAAAATGACTACATCGGCAACTTCCAGGTTCAAAAGACGATGAAGCTGGAGGTAACCAAGGCCAGAAAGACTTCTCAGGTGGACTGGCTCCCCTGCTGCATGGGCGGCTTCTTCGACCTTCCATCCTATAACTTCGATGTACAGTACGCCAGCTGGAAGGGAATATTCGACTGCTCCTGCCGGGAGGAATCAATCTCCACCATGAAACCAGCGTGGGACACGACAAAAGCACAGTTCCCCACCCAGGAGTATCAGCTTAAGCCCTGAAGGGGGCCTAAGCTTTTTTTTATGCTTCCACTGCCATATCGTCTATAGATCCGATCCCAGTAACTCTTGCTCAGGGACAAGCCTTATCATCTCGGTCGTCGATCTGTTATTGTTAAGAATGCCAGCCAAGAGGTGGAAGGCAAAAGCCGGTGTGATGTGGCTTGAAGGCTGGCCAGGCATGCAGCTCCTTTTTATATAAAATGAATTTTACGTGATGATCTCCCGCTCCAATGAACCATGGGACAAGTATAAATGGCTTGCAAGGCGGTGGAATGGCTTAACCTGGCTTGGCAAAGAGTCTGAAGCCTTGCCGCCTCGCCATCTGGAGAAAAAAACCAGCGCTAAATACTGGAATTAAACTAACTTTTTGTCCCTGAGAATTTGACGTCCTTTAGCGGCAATACCTACATAATTTATACCATTCAAAAGGCTCATGCCGGGTGTGTATGTGCCTCTTCCGACTTTTATATATCCATCTTCATCCATTATTTCTAATCTGTCTCCAATCTCCTCATCAGAGAGGCAAAACTTGTCTATGAGGTAGAGAGGAGCTATGAGGGAACTATGCGATTTCTCGTAAATTGCTTTGAGAATTCCAACGTCTATATCATCCATATCTTATGCTCCTTTAATTTTTCTAGATAGAATGAACTCTATGGAATATCAAGCCTTTGCCTCTGCGCAAGATATCCCTGGCTCTGCTCTCCTCTGCTCTCGGATCAATGGCATAGGGTTAGTTTTTCATCTGTGATGATGATATGGCATTAGAGTGAGTACAAAGGTATATCTAGAATTGAAGATATATTATATAACATGGATCAGCGCCGCAAATTCTACATTATCTTTGCCGCGATTATATTCATTTTTATTATCTTCGCGATATATCTTAGCAGAGATTTTATATCAACTATTCTTTTAAGCTTTCTTCTGGCATATATTTTGGATCCTGTCTTCATGTATTTCTCCAGGAACGTCGGTCACCATCGTCGGGCATCTGCTTTTATTTCTATATCAATAATATTCTTTATATTATTATTTATCGTTTTTGCAGCAGCTGACGCGGTAATAACGGAGATGTCGAATCTGCTGGGCTTAGGTGGGGTGGCTTATCTTCAGATACAGGCAGCCAATTTTTCTGCCGCTATCAATAGATTTTCTGAAGCGTACCTGCCCGCTTTTGTTGCAGAATATGTGAAGGGTATTGGCGACATTCCCACTGCCCTCATCTTAATGGTCCAACCAGTTTTCCAGGACAATATCATAAGCTTCGCCTCAAATCTGCCCATATATTTCACTCAGTTTCTGCTGGCAATAATCTTTACCTATTACTTCCTTATGGACGGCAAAGGGATAATAAAAAAATATGTTTGCCTACTTCCTGAAAAAGATATAACCACACATTTCCTTATGGAACTGGATCTTATCTATAAGAGCCTTTTCCGGGTATTTTTTCTCACCTCTCTGATTATCGGGATCATAGGGGCTACAGGGTTTTTTGTGCTTGGAATACCCTATCCTCTCCTTTTGGGCATGATGATAGCAGTTGCCGGCCTGGTTCCATTGGTAGGACCAGAAATGATCTTCGGGCCGATTGCCCTATATTACCTGCTCAATGAAGACTATACAAAAGGCTTTGCTTTGTTGGCCTTCGGAGTTATCTTCCTCACAGTAATCCCCAATAACTTCATTCTCCCTCGCCTGGCATCCGCAAGTGCCTCTATCCATCCCCTCATCACCCTCATAGCATTTACGGCTCCAGTCTTTGTAATCGGGCTAATAGGCGTGATAGTTGGTCCAGTTGTCTACGGGTTCATACTGGCGGCTTTCAGGACAATGGTACACTTTCGAAAAGCGGCCTTTGAAGCAGAATCAGCAGCATCTTCATCTGCACCTGGTTCAATGTTGCCTTAAAAATTAAATATAAAATCATTTGAGCGGGTCTATCTTTCGACCCACTCAAATCCCGGATCTTTGATCTTATTAAAATTCTTGATGATAGTTGCAGCATCGTTCCTGTTCAGCTTAGCATCCATCATCTTCTCGCAGACACAACGGAGCGCCTCTTTTTCCTTTTTTAGGGCTTCGCTATCTCCGCTTTTAGAAGCCAGTCCAGAGCTCTCAAAAAGGTGCTCTTTCTCATCCATGTGTGTGGTCTTGCCCCATTTGCTGAACATCTCAGAAGCATTGTCCAGAAGGCGTTGATCAAATGCCTCTGGAAGCCTGCATTCCTCTATCTGCCGCATAAATTCTTCTTTCTTCAAAATGATCCCCTCAATCTGTTCTGTTAGCTAAGTTAAACAAAGAGACTGGTTGATCAAGCCACTGCCTTATCCCACTCAGCCCCTCTGAGAAATTTCGTGTCTGGCCGTCTCAAATCTTTTGTTTAAGACATTGTATGTTCTACCGTCGTTGATTCCATTGTAGCTTGGGAAAACACATCCACTATGACTATGTTGCTTGGCTGGCTGTTTACAACGAAGTAGAGCATATGTCTTCCAACCTGGTCCGCATTGAAGTTCATGGTGTTATAACCTTGGTTAAACTGATAAGTCTTGTACTCCGAGCTGGTTGTGTCGGTCTGGGTTGTCTCATAGAAACCAGCAGGCCCTGCAACCGGTGCGTAGGCGACTAACTGTAACCAGGTTCCGGCGGGGCTTACAACATATTGCGTCCAATTTGTTGCTCCTTGTATCCAGAGGTCGTTGGTCTTGGATGTTACTGTTGCTGCATACTGAGCATAAGGCAACCCTACGCCTGCACCGTAGTACACAGTGGAAGGTGATTTATTCGTTATATCGAAGGTAATGGGATCGCTTATTATCCCATCCACTACAGGCGTGCCGGAGGTTGAATAATACTGTGTGAAGGACGAGAACGCGGTTTCCGGAACAGCCTGGCTATAAAAGGCTCCCCCATCCGAAGTGTACCACGGGAAGTTAGGGACAGGCGTATCGAGCCAATGCAACATGCCAGCTATCCCTGGGTCAGTCATTGAACGGTCTCTAACGTATCCGCTATCCATGTTGGGGCTAATCCAATCTCCACTAGTTCCCATAACGCTGCCACTATCACTGGAACTTACAACGTTTCCTCCTTCCAGGTAGTCTTGACCAAAGGCGATACCAGTTAGCAGGCACGCCATGAGTGCTGTCATACACAGCAAAATTTTGTTGTATTTCATTTCATCACCTAAATTGATTTCTTTGATCTCTAATATGCAATCCTAAAGTGCAAGTGGCATTACCAGCAGGCTCAATGAGCTTCCGAATATCAGCGTTAACACTGCCAGAATGACAAATATGATTATCAGCCATTTAGCGATGTCCATCGATATGCCTGCACCACGTACTCCCAATACACCAAGTATCAAAGCTATTGCGAAGAAGACTAACGCCAAATAAAGTAAGTCTGCCAAATTATCCCTCCATGTTGATGGGTTATTAATCGATACGAGTCTGACTCTCAATTTCGCTTGTCTCAGAGCTTCAAGCGAATTCAAATCTTAAGGATAGAACATGCAAGTTGCGAACAGGATAGAGAGAGCCTTTAAATCCTGCAGGACATTTTCCTGCTTTATTGCATTTCTTTTTCTATTTCGATTTGTCGGACAGCTTTTTCTCCATATCAGCTTTCGCTTTCTCCGAATCAGCTTTTGTATGTGCCATCTTATTCTCGATATCGGCCGTCGCCTTCGCAGCATCAGCCTTCACATCAGCCTTTGCATAAGCTACTTTCTTCCCGAGATTATCGTGATCTATATTGGCCTTTATCTTCTCCACATCAGCATTTACATCAGCCTTTGCATGTGCCAATTTATTTCCAATATCGGCTACTGCTTTCTTAGCATCAGCTTTTGCCTTCTCTACATCTGTCAATTTCAAATCTCCTATGCAATTCTATATCTACTACGATGTTATTGTATATATAGACTTTGGTATCTAAAATGTTAGGTATGGAAGTTTCATAATGTAAAGACTCTTTATTGAAATTTGGAAAACGTCCCTTGTTCTTTTCTTATTGGATTTTCATGGACACTCGTGTCAGATTTCACTAGGACCCATATTTAAAATTTCGTTTATATGGCATACTGTATCAAATAATTTATGGCATCAATACTATATATAATAAAATGTGGATAATATAGGCGATGGAATTTTTCTCCTATCACTTTTCAACAATCCTTTTAGGGCTGGTTGTATCTATAAATCCTACAGAATGTATTATTTCAGACGACAAAACCAATCTTGAGCCATTAGGGATCAATCCAGGTCCCTGATTCCTCCACCAAAGCGCTCTCCAGTTGCTCGACGTTGGTAATCAACGCGGATAGACCGGTGCACTCTGCGAAGATCGCCGATGCCTCTACCTTTGGGCCCATGGATCCAGGCGGAAACTCTCCCTGAGCTAAAAGCCTTCGGGCTCGAGAGGCTTTCATTCTGCCGATATGCCTCTCGGATTTGCTGCCAAATCCGGTCGAGACATGGGGCGCATCGCTCAGGATGACAAATCTCTCTGCCCTGAGGGCCACGGCCAGCTTGCACGCGGTGAGGTCCTTATCGATCACCGCCTCTATTCCCTGAAGCCCACCGTTTTCATCTCTTATCACCGGTATCCCCCCTCCTCCACCGGCGATAATCAAATGGCCTTGGGCTGCAGCATCCTTAATGGCCTGCAGCTCGATTATCTCCTGGGGCCGGGGAGAAGGAACCACCCTCCGCCATCCCCTGCTTGCTGTCTCCTTCATTCTCCAACCCAGAGACTTGACAAGCTCTTCCGCCCCCTCCTGAGCATAGTAGGGGCCGACAGGCTTGGAGGGAGTGGCAAAGCCGGGATCATCAGGATCCACCAGAACCTGGGTCAGCAATGCTGCTATCCCCCTCTCCGGAATCTCGTTTCTCATAGATCGGCAAAGAAGGTAGCCAATGCTACCCTGGGTCTCGGCAACCATGATATCAAGAGTCTCAGGCGGTATGCAGTCTTTCGTGGCCTCAATCCGCAGCAGTATCATGCCTACCTGAGGGCCGTTGCCATGAACAAGCACCATCCCCTCTCCCTGGTTCATGAGCAGCCTGACCGCTCGGGCAAATGCCACTGCTGTTCTCTCTTGAGTTGAGGGATTTGGATATGGATTTGGATATGAACTCCTCGATCTTCTCCCTCAGATATGGCCGGTCCATATCCACCAGATCGTACAGAACATAGGTGGATGGTTTATTGATCTGGATGAGCCGGCGCAGGTCTATGGGCGAGGCGATGATCACCGAATCGCATTCGGCTTTATTTATGGTCTCTTCCAATTCCCTGATCTGCTGGGGGTAGTAGCCCATGGCCGGAAGGACCCTTCCGATATGTCTGAACTTCGAGAAGATCTCCTTTAAGGATCCGACGACATAAGGCCGGGGATCGATGATCTCTGCTGCGTTGTACCTCCTGGCCGCCACCTGGCCGGCACCATAGGCCATCTCCCCGTGGGTTATGGTCGGACCGTCCTCAACTATCAGCACTCTCTTGCCGGATATTGCTTTATGATCTTCTGCCGTGACTTCTGATCCGGCCACCACCACTCCTGCTTTTGGATTCAGCCTTGATGCATTGGCCTGTATAGTTATAATGTCCTCTTCTGCAGCGGAGTTGGCTTTGTTGATTATCTCCTCAAGGGCATCCTCAGGCCAGATGGGAAGGCCAGCCGGATAGAGCCCACCGCTGAGCTCTGGCGGATAAAGGCGGCAGGCAATATCCGGTATCTGAGTGGCAGTGAATCCCACCACCTCGAACTGGGGCCTGCTGCGAAAGAATACATTGAAGTTATGGAAGTCTCTGCCTGCCGCCCCGAGGATTAAAATTCGCTCCCTCTTCTTATCAGCTGTATACATGATCTAAATTCCCTTTTGATTGCAGCTGTGTTATGTATTTATACCCATTCGCCTTTACTATAATACGGCTTTGTAGCTCTGCATTGATCAGAGGATCGCAAATAAGCAGAGAGTGTAATTTCGATTAGATTAGGAGGTAGGAAAGATGACTGAGGAGAAGCCCAAACCGATCATATTTGCAGAGGCACTGGACGAAGGCGTCAATTCCGCTTTTGCATCCTTGAGAAATGAGATCATGAAAGATGGTGCGCTATCATCCAAAGATAAGGCGATCGTCGGACTGGCATGTGCTGTGGCCATTCGATGCGACACCTGTGTCGAGTTTCATAAAAAAGTGGCCAAAATGGCAGGAGTGACCCGAGAGGAGATGCTGGAGGCAGCGGCCATTGGGGGACTGGTCCGCCTGGGCTCAGGCTTTGCCACTGCATCCATCATCCTGGATGATTAGGAACCTGTTGTCTCTGATCCCGTACAATAGCCTGGACCCCTTCTGCAGGACGGCGATATCATCAAATCATCTCATGGACTCAATTCTGCAGGCGGCCATCTTGTATTCGGGGATCCTGGATACGGGATCAAGGGCGTCGGATGTCAAGAGGTTGGTCCCATGATAATGGAAGGGCATGAAGGCCATCCCCGACATGACCCTATCCGAAATTTTTGCCCGGGCCTCCGCCTCTCCCCTGCGGGTTTTCACTGCTACCATTTCGCCCTCAGCGATCTTGAGATTTGAGGCATCAACGGGATTGACCTCCACATATAACTCCGACTCCCGCTCATGCAGTGACGGGCTGCGCATGGTCATCGAGCCGCCATTATAATGAAGCACTACCCTTCCTGTGCTGAGCAGAATGGGATACTCCGGGCTGGTGACCTCTCCGGGAGGAGTGTTTTGCAGGTCGAAGATCCTCGCCCTGCCGTCCGAGGTGGAGAACCTCTGCAGGTGCAGTATCTCCGTTCCGGGATGCTGCTCATCTGGGCAGGGCCAGAGAACCCCACCGACCCTCGATATCCTTTCCTGGCTCATGCCCTTGTATTGGGGCACCAGGCTGCGGATCTCCTCTAACACCTGGGAGGGATTATCATAAGCCATCTCCTCGCCCAGTCCCAGCCGCCTGGCGATCTCGCAGATGATCCAGACTCCCTCTTTTGCCTCCCCCGGAGGCTCTATGGCCCTGTCGATCCATTGCACTCTTCTCTCCATGGAGGTATAGCTTCCGTTCTTCTCCGCCCAGGCGGCAGCAGGCAGGATGACGTCCGCCATCTTCGCTGTGGGGGTCATGAATATCTCCTGCACCACCAGGAAATCCAGGCTCTCCAGAGCGTGGCGGGTCTTATTGACATTGGCGTCGCATACTATCGGATCCTCTCCGGTGATGTAAAGGGCCTTGAGGCGTCCGTCTATTGCCGCATCGTTCATGTCGGTCGAGGTCAGGCCCGGGCCGAGGGGCAGGTCAGTGGCATTCCAGGCCGCCCGGAAAAACTCAATCGTCTTGGGATCCTCCGATCTCCTGTAGCCAGGATAGAACTCCGGCATCCCCCCCACATCGCAGTTCCCCTGGACATTGTTCTGGCCGCGCATGGGCCAGACGCCGGCTCCAGGCCTTCCTATCTGGCCGCAGATGAGGGCAATGGTGGCGCAGGTCATAACGTTATCAGTTCCAGAGACGTGCTGGGTGATGCCCATGGAATAGAGTAGAGCTGAGGCGGAAGATTTTGCGTAGACCCTGGCTGCCTTTACGATCTCGGCAATGTCCAGGCCCGTCTTCTCTGCCGCCTCTTCCATTGAGAAAACCGACAGGCTATCTTTGAGCTCTTGGAAGCCGGTGGTGCGGTAGCCAATAAAATCAGCATCCTCCAGACCTTCGTCGACGATGACCTTCATCATCCCCCGGAGAAGATCTATGTCCGATCCAGGATTCAGGCGAAGGTGAATGTCCGCCATCCAGGTGGTGGAGGTGATCCGGGGATCGGCCACAATCACCACTGCCCCATTATCCTTTGCCTTCTCTACCCAGCGGGAGACGATTGGATGGGCCTCAGTGAAGTTGGTGCCGATGGCGAAAATGCATTTGGAGTTCTCCAGGTCGAGAAGGTTGTTGGTCATGGCACCGGCGCCAAAGGAGGCGCCCAGACCCATCACAGTGGGTGAATGGCAGAGCCTGGCGCAGTTGTCCACGTTGGGCGATCCCAGGAGCCGGGCCATCTTCTGCATCAGGTAGTTCTCCTCGTTATTGCAGCGGGAGGAGACGAGAAAGCCCAGGGACTTCGGGCCATACCGGTCCAGGTTCCTTGCCAGACCCTGAGCCACCAGCTCCAGGGCCTCGTCCCAGCTTATAGGGACGAAATCGCTTCCAGACCTTTTCAGGGGATACACGAGACGTTCCTGGTTATTCAAAAGCTCCAGAACGGAGTTTCCCTTGGGGCAGAGAGCGCCAACGCAGGTTGGGTGGTCGGTCATGTATTTGATGCCTGTGGCTTTGCCCTTCTCGACCTGGATGAATAGGCCGCAACCCACAGCACAATAGGGGCACAGGGATGCGATCAGCTTGGTCGACATAATAGTGGCACCTCATCCAGAACGGTATTCTTGCGAGCGTCATTCACAATGGTCAGCATATTCACCATCAGTAGCACCTGCCAGCATATACATTCCTGGTATCTAATATATGAAGATATTGCATCAACGCTGACTGCTATATCTCAGCTCGAACTCTGTATGTTGCGGGCATTGCAGAACCTGGAAGGTAGTATGGATGGTTTAGTAGTTCGGGCCACCGGCCTGATCTATTTTAAATATTGGGAGCCTCAATCGAAACTACATTCCCACAGTCACTTTTAAGCATGCAATGGAGAGGATTTGGAGATGGCCTTTGAGATTGAAGGATTGAAGCTATATGCCCAAGAGACCCTTGCCCGACTTAATTAATCAAATCGAGATGATTTGACGATCTTCATCATAGGTTCCGGAGCTGCATAGTAATCGGATAGGAACAATCGCCATCGATGCATATCTGTGGAGACATATCGGAACAGCTTCCATCGATGCATATCGCATTTGCAGGGCAGATATTTCCGCATTCACCACAGTTCAGTGGATCGATGCTGGTGTCAGTGCACTTTTCATTGCAGACATCCAGGCTCGCCATGCAGGTGCAAACACCTTTGATGCAGACCATTCCCAGAGAGCAGACATTTCCGCACGATCCGCATATCGATGCAAGTTCCATTGCAGGGGAACACGCCATCCGGGCAGACTGGACCCGAGGAAGGTGCGGCCAGGCCGTCGGCAGTTGCACAGGCTACAAGAATCAGAATCGATGAGTAACCACTCATTTGCATCAGTTGTATGTATCATTTTCTCTCATCTACCACTGCTGCAACATCTGGGCTCGAAACAGCTCAATTGCTGTCCGATCTCACCCTGGACAGCTTTGACTGCATAGAGATCTCCTTGTCCAGGCGCATGTCTATTCTTATGGAGGTGATTATCCTTTTAACGCCCATCTGAACAAGCTTATCGTTTGCCTTCTCCATCAGATCGAATAGCTCCTGGAGGCTCTTGGCCTCTACTGCAGTGGACATGGGACCTGGAATGAAGTTCACCTCTGCCTCCCCTAAAAGATGGTGGATGGCTTTGATGTAGTCTCCTGCGTTGGTCCCCGATCCCATGGGGACCATGGAGAATTCAGCTACTATCATGATAATACTGTAGTACTGCAAGATATAGAAATGTTTTCTAAGCTCGTCCTGCAAATGATGGGCGAATAGCCAGGACCTTGACCAGGCAGGGAATCGAAGAGCATTACAGATTGATGAACCGAGCAAGAGACCGATAGATTCGCATTATGGCTACGATGCCGTTGATGGCCGGAGAATCAACTCCAGCAGCTCTGCCAGCAATCTCCAGAGGCTGGAGTCTGAAGCCTCCTCAGAGGTTTTTCCCAGAACCACATCCTCGACCTTGATATTCCTCCAGACATATGGATGGCACAATCTAGAAATCCAGTGATATAGTGAAGGCAGGATACATCCACCCGAAAATATTTTAATCTTCAAGCGAAATGTACCCTGTGTGACCCTTCAATGACACAAATACAGCTTACCATGAAAAACTTTCCCTTCGCCGAACAGTTGAAAGCGATTTTCGAGGGATATTCGGACGATTACGAGTACACTTCGAATGGAATCTTCCGCAAAATTAAACCACCATTATGTACTGATTGCGGGACTCCCCTGAACCATAATGGCTTCAATAATCATACCAAGATGCTACTCGGCGATGTTAAGATCGGCAAATATCTGTGTCCCAATTGCAGCAAAAATATTGAGGAAGAACATGGGTTTTGGGAGAACGCGACGAGCGCATTTTTCGGATTATTTGGCGGTCTTTGTCAGCTCCTGAGGGTTAATCATGTCTCCCTAGAGGTAATCGAGAAAGTATCGAACTACATCTATCCGCGCAGCAAGGACACCATTTGCACGATGATCAAATCTGCGACAGATACTATGGTGGTTCCCAAAATCGAAGATGTTCAATTTGTTCACTATGATGAGCAGCATCCCAAGGCAGGTAGAAGTCAGAAATACCGACTAACTCTCCTCGATTATAGGACAAAACAAGTGATTGCAGATGAGTTATTCGACTCAAAAGATGGGGCAACCATCGAGGATTTCCTTCGAAGAAACCTAGACGTACATAAACCTATATTTATAGTAACGGATCTTTATAGAGGCTATGATGAAATATTCAGGAAAATTTTTGGAAATCGAGTGGCCCATCAATTCTGTTTGTTTCATCAGGACAAGCTCATAGTCAATGATTTTCCGAAAAAGACAACAATCGAAGAAGAACTACTCAAATATAGAATATTAAATATATTTTATGATAGGACATCAGAAATGCAATGGCTTTCATGTCTGATTGAAGAAGAGCAAGAGATGAAAAAACGAGGCGAAAAGACATACAAGGAATGGCTAGAAGAAGCACAGAAATGGTTTAGTAAGTTTGTTTATGGTTTGGAGAAGGAACGAAGAAGAAATCATAGGAATATGGAGACAAGAAGTTTATACGATGCTAAGAAAAATTTGGATGAATTAATGAATGAAATTGGTGTATTTAAGATTATAATTCAAAAAAGATTAAAGCAAATCGAGAAGGATTGGCAACATCTTATGATCTTCCAATTATTCGATGGCGCTC
>WOYM01000006.1 GCA_011620785.1 Methanothrix sp.
GAGTGATCAATCCCTAATGAGATTGGCAGGATGCATCATGATAAATATAAATGAGTGCAGAAGATGGGATACCAGTAACTTCCCGTGGACTCCACAGCAACTCGCTGACATTTATGATTCAAGATCCAGGATTTAAATTCCAAGAGGCCATCTTGGTTCATCGAAAACCGTTCTTGGAGTTTTAATCCCTTCCTTGATATCATGGTGGCAACAAGAAAGTCTCGGTGAATATCTGCCCCGCAAACTATTTCATTTTCCATGTTCATGTTACTCATTGCCTGATATGGGCAGATGCTGATCACTTGTGCGTGCACATTCACATACGCGTTCTAGGACGCATTTGGGCATACGCATGATCTTGGCTGGTTTTTTGACGGGATCATAGTCCCATAAAAAGGCACAGCCTTCACTGCACATATCAGGCTTGCCTATGATACGCCTGGTTTTTCATCTTTTGGGCATGATCCCTGCCTGTGGATCATGGTTGTTTTTTGCAATTCTGCAGAGCAGTAGGTCGTGCTCCACGATCAGGATGCTGTGGTGTCTCTCCCCCAGTTGGTCGGTTCACAGCAAGCGCTCTTTTCTATATGGAATCTGGATCTCAGTCAACAGCTCCTCCTCTGCCGTCTTGCACGGATCATTAAGGTACAGCTCCCGGATAGGTCCGGCTACCTCCAAACCGGCCCCGGCCATGTACTCGAAGACTGACTGGTAGGACTTGTGGAGTGTGGGATAGCTGCCCTTGTGGATCATCGAAAGCATTCTGGCAGCCGGCAGGCTCTTGACCTCGATTCTTGAACCTTCACCATCTACCTTTCCCGCAATGGGAAGGGCGACCTCGATGCTGACCTCCTTCTCCGACCAATCGGAGATAGCCTCGGCCTCAACGCTGACATGCTCGTCTCCTCTTTCTCTATCATTCAGCAAGGCCTCGATCCTCTTCAGCCGCAGCATCTCCAACCGGACAGCAGAGAGCCGCCCCTCCATGAGACTGTCAACAGTATCCCAATCGCCGCAAGCCTCAGCTTGCAGGTATGTCTTCAAGTCCTCAAGTGAGAAGCCAAGGCTGCAGATGGCTTTGATCTTCACCCCCAGTTCCATCTGGGAGGATGTGTAGTACCTATAGCCGGTGAAGGGGTCCCTTGCCTCCGGTACCCCCAGGATTTCCTTTCGGTCGTAGTAACGCAAGCGCCCTCTGGGATATCCTGGTGATGGCTGAGAACCTGGCTATCGGTATTCGATCGGCTGGCATTGCTGATTGATATGGTCCCGCCGGTAAATAAATAGGCTGGCAGTCTGCCCTGGCAAAAGGTTTGAAATGAACCCGACGAAATTAATGGCCGCAAAGCGTCTGCCCGCTCAGCAGATTCAATTGGGCGGCTGCTATCGCAGCCCTGGGGCAGCGATTCAATCTACCTTCATTTCCGTCTCTTCTGAAAGTGTGCAATTGAGCGCCATATCCCAGGCAGCAATGCGGCATCGCACATTCTGGCCTCTGTGCTTCTCAAGGTCGATCGCCACTCTTCCACCATTAAGATTGTCGAAGATCCGCTGCACTACAGTCCCATTCACCAGGAGATCGATCCTCGCAAGCTTGTGGATGCAGGGAGTGGGCTCAGATGCCGTGTATTCGAACACATAACCGGTGCCCTCTCTCTTGCAGGAGACTAATACGTCCACTGGGGCATTGAAGTCATCCTGGATCTTTGCATTTCCCCATCCATTCTCGAACGGATAACTCCCGGTCAAGCAGCCTGGATAGTGTTCGCGTAGCCATTGCTTGTGATTGGCAAACGCATCGAATCCCAACAGGTCGATGTGTGCAGGCTTATTAATCCCTATCCCATCCCGGAATGCTGATTCAAGGAGGGGAACCGAATCCAGCTGGTATCCGCAAAGAAGCGTCTCGACAGTATCGATTGCAACAGAATCGCTCGAACAGAGAATTGCGTTCACGAGGATAAAATCTGTCTTGGCATCCTTATCTTCCACTTTATTCGCCGGGCCGCTTCGGTTTCCCGTGAGTGCATCCATGATCACCAGGTCGAATCCTCTTGCACGGTTCATCGCACACAGGTAATCAAGGAACATGCGGATGTCCCCTGTACCGAATCCATATCCTGCATGCTCCTGTTTTTCAAGGAGGCCGAGCATCGATCCCCAGTGGAGTTTTAGTGCTCCTGTCGTGCCGCAAAATCCATGGCTTTTCAGAACGGGTATCCCTATATAAACATCGCAGTATTCTGCCTCACTCTGTGCCTGATCCTTTGTCCGCAGGAACTTGGGGAGCCAAACCTCACACCGTCCCAGTATTGGCTCATCGACAACAGTAAGGAACCGGTCTGACTTCTGGACGGAATCGAGGTTGACCAGCTCGGCCCCGGACCCTCCATCGAGAATACCATCGGCATCATAGTCGTAACAGATATCGTTTGCCTCAACGGAATTTCCTGCACTCCGCTGCAAACGGGCATAATAAAAACTTTGAGGATTATTTTTGTCGGATGGATTCTTCTCGGGAGTGAAGGTTGCGTCGATTACCTTCAGATCCGCACTGCCGTCAAATCCGATGATCTCTCGCACCTTTCCGGCAACATACCTTACGATCCTCGGATCCGATATGATACCTCTCCCTTTCTCGCCTGGAAGACCCTGGCTTGGCCCGACGACGTTGACCTTGATGACGACCCTGTCGCCCTTCTTGATGATCTCTGAAAGGCCTCGTGGGCCCAGCACCTGGGCGATAGCGTCATCGACAAGACGCGGTATCTCGTCGTCCGCAGGTTCCCTGGTCATGCATGAAAAACCCACAGTTGGCAGGGGATGATCTGGGAGAATTTTTCGCCTGGTGCTCGTATTGGCGTAAACTGCGGAAATGTCTGTCCCTTGCACACCGGAAACCTGGATTTGTCTCATGTCCGCGTTGATCTTTTCCCATCGACGGCTGATATCGCTGGAGTAATGGATGCCGACCGTGGGGGGTATCCTCTCATCAGGACAGGTGGAAGAGACCGAATTATCAGGGTTGTTCATAATAATAATCCTCAAGATTCAATTGGAACAGAATGATTAAATATCTTTCGACCATCAGTAATTCATCAATTGATCTTCATTGTGCCTTGCACTCAGTTTGCGAGTTATGTCTGGGCACCTGCCCGGGGATTGATGGTGGTGGATTAGAATGAACAACGGGAAACCCCAGCCGGACTCTCCGGCTCAACGGCAGTTGCAGTCCAATATCACGAAAAAAGCCCAGATCGACCTATCCATCGAAGTGGTCCTCCTGATAGTCGGAGGAGTCTTTTTTCTCCTATTTGGAGTGCTCCTTTTCCTGATCGATATAGGAGTGCTGCCCTACAGCGAGGGGAGCATGTACGGGATTTTCATGGTTCTCGTATCGATGCAGATCATCACAATGGGAAAGACGCCTTTTGGAGACGTCCTCCGCTCATGGCTGGTCGTAGTCATTGGGCTTTTAGCGGCGATGCTCGGGACCCTGGCCATCTTCTATCCTGTCCACCTGAGCGAGACGATCCGTATAATTGCAGGCTTAATAGTCTTGATCGCAGGAGCCGTGGGGATGCTGCAATTGTTCATTTCAGAGGATAAGGCCAGAGTGTGGATGAAGGTTCCCGGTATCCTCCAGCAACTGACGGTCGCCTGCGCCCTTGTATATGGAATCGAGATAGTATTAGGGGTTATCACTCTTCTTCCAGGCATCATGCCCAATCCGCTAACCGCAGTGTTTCTTCTCATCTTTGGGGCAAGCCTGCTCTTTCTTGCCCGGTGCATCCATATGGCAGCTCACCAATACCGCTCAACAGAAGGGAAGAGAGTGCTGGAGCCATCCACACCAAAAAGAGGGTTCTTCCTGTTAAAAGAGACATCTTTAACGGTGGGAAACTCCTTCAACATCTACCAGGGATCTCTCCTGATACTGCTCGGAATCCTGGTCCTATTAATGATTCTTGGAATAATACCCTCTTTTAATTCTGATGGCCAGCTGGGCCTTCTGCTGCTGCTGACCTCCCTGCAGTTGCTCGCCCTGGGAGAGTTCATGGGAAAAGAGATGAGCAGATCATGGCCAGCGATAGCTTTAGGGATACTGTTTGCTGCCATAGGATTTTTCTCTTGTATCGTTCCGGGAATCCTGACCGGTGTGATCCAGCCGCTCATCGGATTCCAGAACATCATCTCCGGAGTGCTGCTCCTTGCCACCAAGATCATCGGTCCAATGTTATATCAGATCAGCCATCCTCCTGCAGAACCGGTTGTCCTCCCCCCCATCGCCAAGCAACTAACCCTCGTGCTGACGGTAACCGGGATCGTGACCATCCTCTTTGGCATCAATATGCTTGCACCTCTGCTCCTCCCAGGCCTTTTCGGGATGGTCGCTTATGCCCTGCTCCTACCTCTTCTCATCATCATCATGGGATTAATGGTGCTGATTTTGGTCGCTATCACCCAGAAATTAAATGGTATGTCAGCGCCATCTCCATAACGCGTCTTTCTCGGTTAGACGACCCACTCACCGCTCCTGCGCTTGCGGGCCACATCGAGCAGATATGCGTCCGTACCCTCTGCGGCCTTGGGATTGAAGCAATTGGTGGCGCCTTCGACATCAGCATCATCGCCCAGCACGAGACGGTCTCTCCTCGCGACTCCTTCTAAGATTCTCTTCACCGACTGCTCGGCAGTCTGAGCGCCTTTCGGTGGCTCAATGCCGCCAGCTGCCCAGATACCAGTTTTCGTTGTGCCAGGCGTTGCCGAGGTGAAGCAGATATTCTCATCCCAATACTCATAACGAAGAGCCAGAGTTAAACCGTTCAATGCGGCTTTTGTCGCTGAATACATCGACTGCTGAGCCATGGGGGAAAACGCGATGCCTGATATCACATTTATGATATGGCCGCCGCCTTGTGCTCGCATGATCGGAATTGCGGCACGTATGCCGTAGACGGCGCTATAAAAGTTGATCGCAAAAGCCTTCTCCCAAGTCTCGTTGGTCTGTTCCTCAAATAGACCACTCAAACCCACTCCTGCGTTGTTGAAGAGGATATCTATACGCCCTTCGCCGAAGGCTGCAGATTTGGCGATCAAATCCTTTACGCTTTCCTCGCTGGTAACGTCACACATCAAGCCGAGCACTTTGCCCGGATATTCTCCTTCGAGCCGGGCTCTCTCCCGTTCGAGCTTCTCCTTATTGATGTCGGCCAGGATGACCTTGTTGGCGCTATAGGCCAGCATCGCCTCGCAGAGAGCCAGCCCAATTCCTGATGCGCCACCAGTAACGACAGCTACCTTGTTCTCATAGTACTTTTTCGTCTCACTCATTCTCTCTCCTCCCTTCGAAAATCGCTATTAGTATTGTCCATAACGCTGATGGCCCTTGCAGATGGTCGAGCGGTCGTAACGACCGGCGAACAGGTAGCTGAAGAGGTCATCCGATTCCTTTTCCTCGAATCTCGCCAGTGCATGCGTCCCTCGAACCCAGTTGGAATTGATGGAGTATGCGGCACCCAGTGGCTTGACGACGACCAGCTCCGACCATGGGTCGTCCAGCGACGGCTCCATCGAAATCGATTTTATGCTGGCAGCCTCCCAGCTCCTGTAGTCCGTAACGCTGTCGTATCCGAGGAGGGTGGCGTTTTGCAGGATCACATTGTCGTCTTTGCCCGAACAGATGTCGTATTTGAATAGAAAACAGTAGCCGTCTGCGCTCGCACCGGGGACGAGATCTGCGAATCCAGCCTCCATTAGCGGCTCGTTATAGCTTCCAATCTCTATCTCGGCCTCGAAGATGCGCCTGCCCTTTGCCTCTACCACTACGTGTGCGATATCGTCATTTCGCTCAACAACGATCTTCTCGCACATCTTCTTGGGAAGCCCCGACATCTCGCGACCGGAGAGCAGCCCCATCTGCGCGCCCGGCCCGCTCAGCTGCAGGTTGCAGAAATAAAGCCCGGTATGCTCTTTGAACCGAGCACCAAGTATTCCGATGCCGGCTTCCATATACCATGGGGCGAAAGTTGGTTCCCTGATGTTAACGAAGTAGGAGTAGACTTGAGGATGCTCGGGATCGATCAATTCCAGTTGCGGCGGCAGCACATGTCGCGCGACCTTTGGATCGGTCTCCCAGAAGATGTAGAGCCCTTCCTCCTCGTTCATCGCAGCTCCCTTCATAAAAGCGTTGAGCTTTTCTCGTTCGATGAAATAGCTTCCGTTTTTCATTACAGACCCTCTTTAGTTCTTCCATTCCGATTGTTGTCAGGATTCAAAGACGAATGCCCTACCATATGCTTCCTGTGTCGCCTCAAGAATCCTTCCTCCGCGGTTTGCGTCTCCAATGATATGCACCTGTGCAAAAACATCCTTGAAGGCCTTCACCACCTCTTTTCTGGGTTGGACTCCGAGCGCCAAGATGATAGTCTCGGCATTGACGAAGACCTTCTCGCCATCAGCCAAGCGCTCCAAGACAACTCCATCCTCGGCTATCTCCAAGGCCTTATGTCCGAGCATATAGGCCGGCCCATATTCTGAAAGCCGCCGTTTGATATCAATTAGGACCATGATGGGAACGCCCTGGCCGATTTCATGCAGCATATCGACAATCGTTGTCCGGTGCCCGGCCTTCAGCACAACCTCCGCAGTCTCAAGTCCGGTCATTCCCGAGCCGAGGATAATGCAATCGCCTTTGAGCTGGGCTTTTCCGATGAGCACATCCTCGGCAGTGACGACATTTTTTCCATCGATGCCAGGGATGGGCGGCATCGAGGCTATAGCGCCGCAGGCTACGAAAATCCCGCAGGGCGATAGGGCCTTGACCTTCTCGACAGTTGCCTCCTCACCCATCCGCAGCTCGATATCGCTCGCAGAAACCTGCGCAATCAATCCGTCCACTAGCCTTGTTATCTTTTCCTTGCCCACTCCCTTGTCGGCGATGTTCAGAGTGCCTCCTAAACGTTTTGCCGGATCGAAGAGCACGACATGAAACCCGCGTCTATCGAGAAGCAACGCTGCCTCGATGCCGGCAGGTCCACCACCAACGACCACGACCGTTCGCTCTTGGCCGTTGTGTTTTGGATTCTCGAACTCCCGCTCCCTTCCCAGTTTTGGATTTACTGCGCATTTGACGTGGCGTTGGCTCTCTATCTCCTGGAAGCAGGAGAGGCAGCCAATGCATTTGCGTATTGTCTGGGCCTTTCCCGCTTGGGCCTTGTTGCACCATTCCGGGTCTGCCAGATGCCCGCGGGCCACTCCGACGAAATCGCAGCACCCTTCGACAAGTATCTCTTCGGCTACATCGGGCTCCTTGATGTTGCAGACCGCTATGATCGGAATGTTCACGTGCTTCTTTATCTCAGCAGCCATATATCTCTTCCAACCCTGCTCGTAGGTGCCGGGCTCTATGCAGGCGCAGACCTCAGGGCTTCCTGGAATGGTGCAGCTCACATCGATGAAGTCGACTCCAGCCTCCTCCAAAACCTCGCAGATCCTGCAGCTTTCCTCGAGGTCATTCCCCTCTTTTCCCAGGAACTCCTCGACGGAAAGCCGTACGCCTATCGGGAAGTCGACTCCGCACTGCTCGCGGATGCCTCTGATAATATCAAGCAGAAAACGCATTCGGTTCTTTAAGCTGCCACCGTAGTCGTCAGTTCGTTTGTTCAGATATGGCGAAAGAAAGCTGTTGATCAAATAGCCGTGTGCACCATGCAGCAGGACGCCGTCAGCGCCTGCCATCTTGGTGAACAATGCACCGGAGATGAAGGCGGATTCGATTTTCGCTATTTCTTCAACCTCGAGTGCGCGTGGTGTCTCATGAGCGGCAGGTGATTTGACTGCCGATGCTGCGACTATGGGCTCGCCGCCGATGGCAGAAGATCCCTGGCCACCCGGGTGGTGGAGCTGGATGAATATCTTTGTGCCGTACTTGTGCACGACATCCACGAGGCGTGCCAATCCAGCAACGTCAGCGAGGTTTCGCGCTGCCAGCTGGCAGGTCATGGCCGCTCCTGCACCATCGAGCACACGGCAGAGCTCACTCTCGATGAGACCGACACCACCTTTAGCCCGCGCCTCATAGTAGGCTATGATGTCGTCGTTGACGCCTCCCCCTGGCGCTGCAATTACCGTACCCATCGGCGTCATCACAACCCGGTTCTTGATCTCGACCCGACCAATGCGCCCCGTGCTGAACAGTCTCCCGTACATATGCTTCAACACCCATCGTGGAAATTATTGAGCATTTTGCGATGAAGAATTGGCATGCTGTCTTGGTTCTGTGAGCTATTCGAGGCTAATTCTCGAAATTTTGTAATCTGCATCATGACATAATCCATTATATGTTCTTCAATTCATCATAGATTAGCTTGTCGATTAATATTAGGAATCGGACACTGAATAGGCAGGCGCACGTTGGCGAGCAGATGGCTGCGATGCGAAAAGTTGTTGCAGCTTGGGCCTCCTAAAGCTAAGTTTCATTGATATGTACCCTGGGATTATGCTGGCGAGCTGGGCATAGTGCTCAACCGGACGGCTGATCCCACCAAGATGGCTGAGGAATTATTCGCTAGAGTTATGGGGATGATCTGACCGTGAATGTCACTGAGATCATTGAGCACTGGATGGGGTGGTGTCCAAAGAAGCAGAGAGCGAAGATGGTTTCGGGAGCTGTTTTTCTATCTGGGGAGATGTCCATGAAAACACAAAAGGGAATCAGCAGCAGGATAAAAGGCATAGCAGTAGTCGTACTGGTATTGGTTGCAGCTCTGGCTGGAATGCGTTTGGAGTTTGGCAGCTTGCAGTCACCAGACTGGATCCTGAGAGACAGCAAGGCAGTAGAAGGCTACCAGTGGATGGCCAACAACACCGAGAGCGATGCCACTGAGCGTTCCAGTCAATCAGACTTCCGGAACGGGACCATACCCAAGCAAGGAGACCATCTTCACCAGAATGGTCGGCGGCGAGGAAATCGAAGGATTCTCCAAGTCGTTTGACAACGGGCGGATGAGGATTTATAAAGGCAAAGCCAAATGAATCATTCGACCTTATATCCCGCTGCCTCCACCGCTCGCCTGAAGTCCTGCTCGGACAGCTTTGCGGAATCGTACTCCACGCAGGCGGTCTTCTGTCCCAGATCGACCCTGGCACTGCTGACGCCCTCAAGCCTAAAAAATTAAAATAGCACTCCTTTGGGTTCGAAGATCAGGGTTACAGGACGGCCTGAGAGCTGGGCGGTCAGCCATGGGTCAAGGCCTGTATTCTCTGCTGTCTGCTGGCCGTTCCCTGCATCGCTATTTATGATGATGGGCGTGCTATTGGCGGCATAATATGGATAGTACCGTGATGGTGCATATCCTGGTGGGTAGATTGTGCCATTATAAATCTCAAAGCCCTTTGGCGCGCTCCCCCAGTTCCAGAGATTATTGCGAGTCTCCTCGATTTTCGGCTCTTCGCCGTGCTCTTTCAGCCATGAGGCCCCGTAATCTCCTCCCACATCCAGAAAAGACTGAGCTGATTGTGGGAAGATGATCATAAGGCTAATGCAGATCATTGTTGCCAGCATCGTCTTCATATGCACATCCCTTCAATTCTTTTCATGATTTCAATAAATTGCTGTCTTAATACCCCATGTGGTTCATTCTCAATATCTCGATGGTCCTGGCATTCCTGGAATCGGGTGCCTGCGGGATTTTTTTGGGAGCAGATCCCCACATGGAGAGGTTAGCATAGGCGGTCCCATTGGTGACATTGGTGGTGTTCATAATATCTTTAAGGAGCATTTCCCCCTCATGGCCTGAGATATCCATGGACTGCGCGCTTTGCGTAAGGTTGATGGTCTTATTCTCATCTGAGGCGGAAAGGGATGAATTGTTGGCAAGGTTGTCGGATAGCTCTGCCAATAGCATATCGCCTTTAGTGCCACTGATATTTATTGGTGATCTGCTCTCCGCAAAGAGGACAAGGACCATCAATATGGCTAGAATTAAAATCGTGCACTTCATATATCCCAAAAGGTCTGATTCATCGCCGGCTTAAATATGCTTTGCTGCCCGTTTGCAATATAGATCTGGGAAATCATGCTAATGCCGCAAGATTGATAACGTTGTGAGTAGAAACTCATATGAGTCAGCAAAAGGGGGCTGCAAACAAAGCCTTATATCGATTAATCGCAAAGAATGTTTCGGATCAAGGGATGAAAGATGTCTGATGAAGAAAAATCCACTGCAAAGCAATCCTCGCCTCAATTCATACCCAAATTAAAGGGCAAAAGGGTATTGATCCGGCTGACCTCCGGAGGTCAGCCGGTTACTGGGACCATTGAGTCATTCAACTCATATGAGATCCTGCTCCAGACTGCAAAGGGGGAGCTACTGGTATTCAAGCATGCTATTGCCACCATCGAGGTCGTGGACGAGCCCAGAGGGTATAGGCCTGCAGTCTGATGACGATAGCAGCAGACATCTGCAAATAGAATCATCCTCTCCTATTTTTTTAACAGGTCATCTTTTTTTGTCTTCTTGCCAGCCACCTCTCCAGCCAGCTTGCTGCAAATAGAATCACCGCAGAGGCCGTCATGCCTAGCAGTGGATAGCTCTGGCCGAGAATGATGGCAATGAACCCTCCTCCTGCAATGGCCGAGAGAGCTCCATTGCATGTAAGCCCGAGTCTATCTTTACAGAATCCGGCGAGCACAGGCACGAGAAGGCCGCTGGTGAATACTGTATAGGCGATGAGCAGGGTTTTGATGATATCGGGATTGGAGACTGCAAGAATTAGAGCAGATGCTCCAATTGCCACTACTGCTATCCTGGAGACCTTCATCATATGGTCCTGAGTGGCGTTTGGATCTGTGTTGCTCCTCATCCTCCTGTATACCTCTCCATAAATATCGAAGGTGAGGATGGATGTGGCAGTCATGAGGCAGGTATCGGCTGAGGACATAAAGGTAGCCAGGAGAGCAGCGGCCACCAAGCCCACAATCGCCGGCGAGAGGAGCCCTGCCATCAGGGATGGAATCGCCTGCTCTGGGGTGATTGTCGGATAGAGATATCTGGAGAATATTCCCAATGAGGTGATCAGGAATGCCAGGGGTATCAGGAGGATCGCGGAAATGAATGCAGACGCCTTTGCCTCTTTTGAGCTGCGGGAGGAGAAGATGTGCGAATACATATCCGGGCCAATAAGGTAAGCTGAACCTACGACCAAAATCATGGAGATCACTTCCCAGCAATTCATTTCAGCAGATGTGGGAAAGCTCAGATGGATGAGGGACAAGGGTCCCGCGGACTTCAAGGCTTGCCAGAAAAGGACTATCATTCCAAAAATTATTATCAGGATCTGAAACATGTCAGTTCTTATGACGGAAACTTTTCCTCCATATGCAGTGTAGAGAACGAATACTATGGTGCAGGCAACCATGTAATGGGATATATCCCCACCAAAGACCGCTAAAAGGATATTTCCCGAAGCTATGATCTGAACGGCGATCACGCCTATCCAGGAAATGGCAATGAGAATAGATGCAGCAGCCCTTGCTCTCTCCCCCCAGAAGGAGCCGACAAGCTGGGGCAGAGTGCTACATCCAGTGGCTCTTATCTTTTCAGCCAGAAGAACAGACAGCAACAGCATACCTATTGTGCCCGAGAGCAGCCACCAGGAACCGGGAAGCCCCCGGCTGTATCCCAGGCCAGCCATTCCTATGGTTGTGGAGGCTCCCATTATCGTTGCACAAAAGGTGCCTGTGAGGGCTATGGTCCCCTGGTTCTTGCCAGCAAGATGGAAGTCCACCAGCCCTTTCAATCGATGGCGCCAAGTTCCTATGATAAAAATGGCCAGCATGTAAACTGCTATCGCTATGACCGCGTGATTCGTAAATCCTCCTGGAAATCATATGGCTGATTATGTCTCTTGTATTGCATTCCGGGACAATGTGGGACTGCAGTTATAAGGCTGGTCATCTTTCTGGATCTCTTGGGTGGAGTTCTGCCGGAAGAAATTTAAATATCTTGCGCGTAGTTGTCATTCAAAATTATCGTGGATGGTGAAAACAATGAAAAAATTCGGAATGGCTGTGCTGATCATGCTGATGGCGGCATTGTCGCTGACCGCGATTGCTTATTCATTGGACGGCGTTGAATATCGGCCTGCTGAAAAAGCGATGGAGAATCTCTTCAACAAGGGTATTGGCGGTCCATGGGTGGGCGGGGACCCATTCGCATCCGACATCTTCAAGTCCGATGGGACCCAGATGGGCCAAAAGCAGATGACTTCAATCCAGTTCCCACTTTCAAGCTGCCAGCTGATGGGATACTTAAAGACTGATAGCGGACTGATAATCGCTTCCGACAAGGATGACAGCCTCAAGCTGAGTCCCGGTCCAGGCAACTATCCAGTCTATGGATGCTTCGAGGATGGCAAATTGATGGGTCTTTTTATTGATTTCAGATTCTTATCTATCTGAGGGTCCGTTACGGGCTCTCGCATAGCCTTTTTATGATGCAAGGCATTCCCTCATGACAGGCATGGATACAATACCCAGCGTTTGGCGATACGGCCTTGCCCTGCTGATTGTGATTGCAGGATTCGGCGCATTTACCTGGTATCTAACCACCGGAATTTCAAGTTCTTTCGGCAGCCTGAGCCAGATGGCCGCACCCGGTGAGCTGGAGCTCGATCTCAAGGAGCCTGGGGAGTATACCATCTTCTACGAGAATAAGAGTTACTTCAATGGCAGCTTCTATATGACCGCTGAGCAAATACCAGGCCTTCAGATTGTGGTGATGGAAAAGGATTCCGGTCGAAGGCTTCAGACCTATCCCGCACCAACCGGCTCAACCTATTCCATCGGTGGGCGCTCTGGACAGTCCTTCATGGCCTTCAGAGCGGAAGAGGCAGGAATCCATGTGATAAATGCTTCCTATCCATCTGAGCCCGGGCCGAAGGTTATCCTAGCAGTGGGAAATGAGGTCATGGAGGATTTGCTTCGTATGATAATGGTCTCTATGACCTTGATCTTGGTCTCGCTGTTGATTGCGGCCATTATCACCTACACAACCTATAAGGGGAGAAAGAAGGCGCTTGAGGCGGAAAGATAAAAAAGAGGAGGAAATAATTAAGTTCGAACTGCATGCGTCCGACCCGTTCTAAAAGCGGAATGTGCTCATTTTAGCACAGTCAATCTGGGCCCCAGTTCATCTTCGATTTAAATGAGATCGAATGGCATAGATGGGTGATGAAAGAGCATCCTTAAACCCTTCTTCCCATCTGGAAGGCACTGCCCAGGAATTTTCCCACCCCGTGATATTTGCGCCCCTCAGGCGAGAACAGAAGCGGCCTTATCTTCTCGATATCCGGAAGGCCATCGGGACCTAAGCAGCTCTCTTCCGCTTTGACATCCAGAATCTCTCCTATGAATTCCGTGTGCAGACCGATCTGGACAGAGGAGTGCAGGCTGCATTCCAGGGCGAGGGGGAACTCTTTTACAAAAGGAGCGTCAACCATCTCCCCCTTTACTGCTGTCAGCTTTGTCCTGGCGAATTTGTCCTCGTCCCTCCCGGAGGCCATGCCGAAATAGTCCGCCTGATGAATGTAGTCCTCAGAGGGCAGGCTCACAGTGAAAGCTTTTCGCTCCATGATATTTCCATAGGTGTAAGTTGCCTTACGAAGAGAGACGGCAATGCATGGCGGGCTGGAGCAGCAGATGCCTGCCCAGGCAGCGGTCATGACATTCGGCTTTCCCGCCTGGTCATAGGTCCCAACCACGCAAACCGGTGCAGGATACAGCAATGTCTTCTTTCCCAGAGATATCTTCATACGAACTCCTCGTTCATCAGTTCACTAACATATCCAATGGTCTCTACCATCGGTTATAATGCACCCTATCCTCCTTGTATCTTCTGGAGGGAGCAGGTTTTTCGTTCGGGTAGCCCAGAGCGACCAGGGCAAACGGTGTGATCTCATCCGGAAGGGCAAACAGTCTTCTGAATCCCTCTATCCTGTCCTTCATAGGGTAAACTCCAGCCCATACCGCTCCCAGGTCCAGGGCATGCGCAGTCAGCAGAATGTTCTCTACAGCAGCGGAGCAGTCCTGCACCCAGAAATCGGGATATTTCTCATATCTGCTGTCCCCGCAAACCAGAATCGCCAGAGCGGATTGCCTGCACATTGCAGCTGTTGGGCAGATCAGGGGAATCTCATCCAGAATCCTGCGGTCGTCTATCACCACAAATTGCCATGGCTGCTCGTTTCCGGCAGAGGGGGCAAGCATGGCCGCCTCAAGCAGCTCTCTATAGATCTCTCTGGGGATCTCTTGAGGCTTGAATTTTCTGATGCTTCTGCGAGTTTTTATTGCTTCCAGGGCTTCCATAGATACACCTCCAATGAGATAACAGTGTCTTAGTTCTTTATAAATTTGTTTGGCGATTGCGATCCAGCAGTATCTTATTCAAGTGAGATGAATGGCGCTTCTGGGCGAGGGGATCTGGTTTGCCAATGTGAGCTCGCTAATTCTTCCTCTAGCTAATTTCGGGAATCCTCGCCCATGCATCAACTGAATCCATTGGGTGGATTGCCATAACAATAGTTATCGGCAAGACGTATAAAGAGCTTCGGATAAACTTAAGTAGCATTGTATCCTCCAAGAGGGAGGATTATATCATGAACGACACTGGCGTTATGTCTCGGACAGTATGGGTGTTGCATCATGATTTGGCAGCGGGTGAACGCGCGGATGAACCCTTAAATTATAATGAATTTATGAGGCATGATAAATTTGGCACCTTTTATCGAGATTAAGGATCTGACAGTTCGATTCGGCGAAGTTGTAGCTCTTCGTAATTTGAATCTGGTCATCGAGGAGGGAGAATCGGTCGGCATTTTGGGAAGGAGCGGTTCAGGCAAAAGCGTCTTGATGCATGTCTTGCGTGGCGTGGAATCATTCCAGGATATATCTGGCAGTGTGATCTACCACGTCGCCAGATGCAGTAAATGCCATCATGTAGAGCCACCCAGCCATGTAGGAAAAAGCTGCAAGTGCGGGAGCACTCTGGAGCCATTTGATGCCGATTTCGTATCTCTGGATATAAACGATCCTCTCAGGCGCGACGTTGTGAGGAGGATTGCCATAATGTTGCAGAGGACCTTTGCACTTTATGGAGACGAGCGGGTGATCGTGAACGTGATGCGCGCGGTGGAGGAGACGGGAGACACCATGAGCGTTCATGTAGCTGCAGACCTGCTGGACGAGGTCGATCTATCCCATAGGCTGATGCATGTAGCCCGAGAGCTGTCTGGGGGAGAGAAGCAGCGCGTTGTCCTGGCCCGCCAGCTGGCCAAATCTCCCATGATTCTGCTGGCAGACGAGCCAACGGGAACTCTCGACCCAGCCACAGCCAGGGTGGTTCACGATTCCATCAAGCGGGCGGTCAACGACTTCAAGATGACCCTGATCATCACCAGCCACTGGGAAGATGTCATGATCGAGCTGACCCAGAGGGCTATTTTGCTTGATCAGGGAGAGATCAAGGCAGAAGGCAAGCCAAAGGATGTAGCCGATCAGTTCCTGGCCATGGCTGGAACTTTGGCCAAGCGGGAAGAGGTCGAGCTGGGCGAGCCGATAATCAAGGCCAATGGCCTTTCGAAGAGATACATCAGCATAGACCGGGGTGTGGTAAAGGCGGTGGATGAGGTCAGCCTGGAGGTCAATGAGGGCGAGATCTTCGGTCTGGTGGGCATCTCTGGGGGCGGCAAGACCACTCTCTCCAAGATGATCAGCGGCATTCTCACTCCCACCGGCGGCAGCATCTCAGTGCGGGTGGGAGACGAATGGGTGGACATGACCGTCCTCGGTTCAAACGGCCGAGGGCGAGCCACCAAATACATCGGCATTCTCCATCAGGAATATACCCTCTATCCCTCTCGCAGCGTTATCGAGAACCTGACGGAAGCCATAGGTCTCTCTCTTCCCTTCGAGCTGGCTGAGAGAAAAGCTATTCACACTCTGGAGACGGTTGGGTTTTCAGAAGAGCAGGCAGAAGCAGTGCTGGAGAAGATGCCCCATGAGCTCTCCGAGGGTGAGAGGCACAGGGTGGCCATGGCGCAGGTCTTGATAAAAGAGCCGAGGATAGTGGTCCTGGACGAACCCACGGGAACGATGGATGCCATCACCAAGATCGAGGTCACGAATTCCATCCTCAATGCCCGCGAGGAGCTGGGCGAGACGTTCATTATAGTGAGCCATGACATGGATTTCGTGAAGAACGTCTGTGATCGGGCCATGCTTATGCGTAATGGCCGGGCTATATTCACCGGCCTGCCTGACGAGGTCTTAAGCAAGATCACAGAAGAGGAAGAGAAGGAGATGCAGGGGAGTTAATTTGAGAATCTTCGTTGACGGCAAAGAGATTGAGCTGGCAGCTGGAGCTTGTCTGGCTGATGCCCTGCAAAAAGCAGGCAACCATCCTGCCAAAGACGCTATCGTGGGGGTGGTCAAAGGCCGGGGCGAGAAATCGCGTCAGACCAACTCTTACTGGCTCAATACCACCAAAGGCAAAATCCGAATTGAGCTTTTAGAAAATGAGCTGCAGAAGATATGGCATGAGGTCGTGGAAAAGATCTCAGGCACTCAGGTGAGATGGGCTTCAGCAGATGGCATAGCCTTTGGGCCGTTCTCATCCAGAATATCTTTTGCCAGGGATGCGCATGAGTACAATCGCTGGGAGGTGGTCTTAGGCGCGGCTGGCTTTGATGCAGATAACACTCAGCTGATATTCATGCAAAGGAGGCATTCAGCTGTTTACGGCACGCCCAAGGATGGAGGGGTGTTTGCCCATGTCGTAGGAGGCAAGAACACCCTTGACCGGCTGGAGACCGGGGACAGAATTGAGTCTATAGAGCCAATTGTGGAATGGCAGGACCTGACTGAGAAGATGTCCACCCTGGATCTAACTCTGCCCGTGGATGAGGGCATGGAGATCTATACTCGGGTCCAAGCAGAACTCATCGAGGACGCGCCACTTGGTGCGGAGTTCTTCCTCGCTTTGACCAGAGACGGCACTTTCAGGGTTGATTCCGTATCCAGCTCTTATATCTCATCCGACCATCTTCTGACGGAGCACGTTGCATATGAGCATCGTGAGCCCCGTCTGGAGGGCGTGGTCACGGTCAGAACGACCGGACGGGGTCTGGGCAGGATCTTCATCTACAAGCATGATCGCACCTCGAATCCCAGCCATTCTGTAGTGGCGAGGGTAATCAAAGGCATGGACATGGTCAAACTGGCAAAGCCCGGCCAGATGATAACATTTGATGTAACCCCTGAGCGCATAATGCTGCTGGGCAAGTTCCTGGTGGATGCCAGGCAGGAGATGGAGCAACGAGGAATTGAGGCAGAGGTTGAGGGCTACGAGGGCGAGGATGCAGTTGTGGTCAGGCAAGTGCCTGGAGCCACCATGGAGATTCTGAAAGCAAAAAAGGTGCGAATCTCATCCATTCCCTCCAATCGCCTCATCTCCGTGCAGCTCTACCATGACCTGGCCCCCAAGAGCCTGGACTATTTCCGCCATGTCACCGGCCTCAAAGAAAAGCCTGTTGGGCCATTGCCTGTCTACTTCACCTACGAGAACACCCTGCTCTTCAAGCCGGAGGTCGAGGCGGTGAGCTACAAGGAGCTACTTCCAGAGAACAAGCCAACTGGGCCTGTGCCTGCCGGCTCGATAGGCATCTCTAACCAGGTCTCAAAGAATATCGGTCTGGTGGGCATCCGGCTGGAGGAGGATAAGAGATACGGCCCCTCGGGCGAGAAGTTCGAGGCTACGAACATCATCGGTCGTGTTTTAGAGCCGGATAAGCTCAGAGATGTGAAGGAAGGAGAGACGATCTACATTCGGGAGGAACGGTAATGTTGGTCACTAAGTATCTAATAATGTCCTCTGAGTCCAATATTCTCCCTTCGGATATCGCCATGAAGATCTATGGTTCAGGCTATGATGTCCTGGTTAAGGAGACCTGTTTCGGCGTTATTATCAACGGGGAAGAGGAGGTTATAGAGAAGCTTCTTAAGGAGATTCGCAGTCTGGATCCAGCCGGCATATTCGTCAAAGATCGGGGATTTCCACCGGGCGACCCAAGGCGCTGCCGCGGTCGCAGAGGCGGAGGAGCCAGGCCAGGCTTCTACATGATCGAGTCTGAGTCAAAGCTGCTGCCTATGATCTCCAGGGCTTTAGCCTCGGAGGAGGAGTGTGAGCCTGTTCCAGAAAAGAAGGCACGTCCCATTCCTCTTGAGAGGCTGGAAGAGATCGCAAAAGAAGATTAATTCTGAGGTAAATCAATGGCAAAAGTAATCGTTTATCCTCCCACCAGCATGATCCTCTCGGACCTTGTGGACAGGATGGGCCACAAGGCGCTTGTTGTTCCCGAAGTGGTGAGAAAGCTCGCAACCGATAATAATCTCGCCTCACCGCCTTTGAATGTCACTTCTGAGGAGCCCAAGAAAGGGCTTCGCTATGCTGCAGTAGATGTCCCTTCAGGAATCCGGGGCAGAATGGCCCTGATTGGCCCGATAATCGAGGAAGCCGAGGCTGCGATCATCGTCCAGGACCCGGGGTGGCTCACAGGATGCGCGGGATGCAACAGGACCAATGAGCTGGTCAGGCTGCTGATCAGGACCAAAGGAATTCCCATTCTGGACCTCTCTTACCCCTCCAATGATGCCGAGGCCAGGGATTTCGTGCAGAAGATCAAGAATTTCTTGGGGGATTTAAAGTGATTCGCATTGCACAGCTCTCCTGTGGCGCAGAGTACAGTGGCATTCAAAAAGAGATCGAAAGGGCGGCAGAGACCTTTGGGGCCAAGATAGTCTACCCGGAGGTCTCTTTAGATGACATACTCAATGTGGAAGAGAAGTTCGGGGTGCGAGTGGCTTCGGGAGATCTCAACCTGGCCATAGCTCGAGCAGTGAGAATTGTGGAGAACCCAGACCTCGCCGATGCTGTGGTGGTCATGACCTGCTTCCGATGCGCTGAGGCGGCCATCATCCGCTCAGAGATCCGAAAGTACATCCACGAAAACTCCAAGATTCCCGTCTTGAGCTACTCATTCACCGAGAGGACCACAGCAGAGACGCTGCTTACCCGTATGGAAGCTCTGGTTACCACGGTCAAGTACAGAGGCCTCCTGGCCCGGGAGAAGCAGAAGGGCCTCACCGCGGGAATCGACTCTGGATCCACCACCACCAAGTCAGTGGTGATGAGAGACAATAAAGTGATAGGCACTGGCTGGGTTCCCACCACAGAGGTCTTGAAGAGCGCAGAGGATGCTTTTCAGGAGGCTCTCAAGGCCGCAGGGGTCAATAAAGAGGATATCCAAGCAGTGGGCGTTACCGGGTACGGTCGATTTCTGGTGGGCAAGCATATCAATGCCAAGCTCATCCAGGAGGAGATCACCGTTAACTCCAAGGGAGCAGTCTTCCTGGCAGATGCTCAGAAGGGGCCGGCAACAGTTATCGATATCGGCGGCATGGACAACAAGGCCATATCGGTCCAGGACGGAATTCCCGGGGGCTTTACCATGGGCGGAATATGCGCCGGTGCATCCGGCCGGTTCCTGGAGCTCGCCGCCCGCCGTCTGGGAGTCGACATCACCGAATTGGGCAAACTGGCCCTGAAGGGAGACTACAGGAAAGTGGCCATGAACAGCTACTGCATAGTCTTCGGCACTCAGAGCCTGGTCAACAGCCTCTCCATGGGCAACAAGCCCGAGGATGTGGCTATGGCTGCCTGCCACTCCGTTGCTGAGCAGGTATATGAGCAGCAGCTGCAGGAGGTAGAGGTCAAAGAGCCGGTGATCATGGTAGGCGGAACCTCGCTCATCGAAGGCCTGCCCAAAGCGATGGAGGAGCTATTGCAGGTCAAGGTGACCGTTCCCCCCTATGCCCAATATATCGGGGCTGTAGGCGCAGCTCTCCTGGTATCGGGGCTGCTGGAGGGCTGAGATGGACCCAATGGAGGTCTTCAAGATAGAGGTGACCGGCGGGGAGGAGTACGGAGCCAAGAAGTATCGAGAGATAATAATGGACATCCTGCAGGACCTGGGTCTAATCAGGTCCATTGGCAGGCTTTATGTCTATGTCGACATTTCAGTTCCAGTCTTCGCAGTCTACGGCCTCCTCCGTTCCGGCATACCGCCCCTTACGGTCAAGGATGTGGGAGATGTGATGAAGGTCGGAGGCGGCCACCAGATCAAGATCAATGATGAAGAGCATATGGCAGACCTCCTTACGGCTTTGTGGAAGCGATATGGGCGGGAGAGGGTGGAACAACCGGCAAGGGACATTGTGATCATAGCCTCAGATTCCTCGCCTGCCGATCTGATGGTTACGGATATGGAAGCGGAGTTCCTGCAGGATCTGACCGATGCCCTGGTCAGAGTAGTGCCGGAAGGATTTCGCAACCGGCGAAACATCATGACCAAAGACAGCTTCTTTTTCGTCGCTGCCGAGGAGTCGATCAAGCCGGAGCTGATATCAGAGATCGAAGAGAAGATCCGGGAGATGGAGAATGCTTGAGCCTGTGATGTTCACCGGAGGGTTGTACAAGCACGACCTGGTACTGGAGCTGGTGGAAGACCTGGGCGGCTACATCCTGCAGAAGAATGTTACTCAGACGGAGATCATCCTTTTATTGCTGGTTCCTTCAGAGGACATGAATGCTCTGGAGATCCTGAGCCGAGATCTCAGAGGGGAGCTGGTAAGGGCACCGCTGGCGGGAACAGAGGTGGCAGTGGTCACACCCACCCTGGCCATTCATCATCTGCCCCATGTGGCCTGCGATATCGCCGAGTATCTGCGCAGGCACGGCTCCAAGAGCAACATGCTGGGACTGGCTCGGGGTGTGGGCAGGGAGATCGCCCAGATAAATGAGTATGAGACCGCTCTGATAAACGAGCATGATGCCGCAGTCTTCATCTTCGGCAACTTCGAGAACTGCATCAAGAAGAAAGAGGACCTCTACCGGAATATCAGCGTGCCTGTCATAATCACCGGTGGGCCGAAGATAGATCCAGAAGAGCTGCCCTATGCCTTTGGCTATGTGCCGTCCATCGGCAGGATGGCTCACAGGACCCGCAAGGCCACGGAGATTGGATCCCTGGACAATATCGTCGAGATGGTGGGACGGGCGCTGGACAAAACCCGGGAAGCAATCGCCAAGGATCCTCTGACCACCTCACCGCCCAGGGTGATGGATGCGGTGCGAGAGCAGGTTCCGGAGGTCGAGTTCTCCTATTCTCCTCTGCCAATTGCCCTCAATCTAACAGGGGTGCGGGTGAAGCTTCCTTATGAAGGCTATCGGGATAAGGTGGCAGCAGTTACCTTCGATGAAGGTGTCAAGCTAGGCGAGGTGGCTGATATCAGGCCCTCGAGGATGAAGGATTATATACTGGTGAGGATACTGCCCAGTTCGGAGACTGGATTCGTATTCTAAGGATCTGGAGATTAGAGGGATTTGGGCGAGAGGCTACAGGAGTCTGATAATCATGAGCTTTGAAGATGAGCTTGATGCCATTTTGGTCAAGGGAAAAGACAAAGCAGCCAAGGACATTTTGAAGGCAGTGGAGAGGACCTATGGCGAGGTGCCCTATATCTTTCAGTTCATGGAGGATGACTCTGAGCTGCTCATCACCAAGGTGTTGCACAACAATGCCATATTGAGGAGCTCTAACCTGGATGCAAAGACGGTGGAGCTGATCTCGGTGGCTGTCTCTGCAGCATTGCGGTGCAGCCACTGCCTGAGGCTGCACATCCGGATGGCTGGAAGCCTGGGGGTGCCGGATGATCAGGTTGCTGCGGCCATATTTCTCGCCGGGAACCTGGTGAACGCCAGCGTGCTTGCGACCGCGGCGCGTAATCTGGATGAGGAGCGAGAGATCTGTCGGTCCTGTGAGATAGCAAGCGAGACCTGCGAGATCAATGGAAGGGGGGAGGATTGACCCTCTCCTTCCTTGAGCTTCATCCGGGATACTCTCAAGTTCATCGCCAGCGGACCGAAAAGCCTGGAACAGATATGCCAAAGGTTTAACCTCAGCCCGGAGAAGGCAGACTATCACCTCTCTATGCTGGAGACGGCTCTGGTGACCAAAAGGTGTGGAGAGATTCTGGATATCACTCCCACCGGCGTCCTCTACCTGGAGAATGTTGAAGCCAGGCGCTGATCTTATTTAGGGATACTGATTTTCTAGAAACGCTAAGGTCGGAGCTATCTACATAGAACGATTCTAGGGCGAGAAGACAAATGCAATCGAGAAGAAGGCGAAGCTGATGATCCTCAGAATAATAGCAGTCGGGCGCCTGCGGGAGAGCTTCTGGCAGGATGCCGCTGCAGACTACATCCGCCGCCTCCGTCCTTACGCCCGTCTGGATATGGTGGAGGTGGCCATCAGCTCGAAGGAGGCCGCATCTCCTGCGGCAGAGATCAGGGCCATGGAGGCGGAAGGGGCCGCGATTCTCGAAAAGCTCAAGCGCCATTCGGGTCCGGTGATAGCCTTGGACCGGACAGGAGATGCCCTGGATTCGCAGCAGCTGGCGAAAAGGCTGGAGGATTTGATTCTGGAAGGAAGATCGGAGGTGGCCTTCATCATAGGCGGCCCCCTGGGTCTGGCGCCAGCGGTATTAGACCGGGCGGATCTGCTTTTATCCTTCTCTCCGATGACTTTTCCTCATCAGCTGATGCGGGTGATCCTCCTGGAGCAGATATATCGCAGCTTCAGAATAATGCATCATGAGCCTTATCACAAGTGATCATCTGATTTGCTGGCAGTGATATTTCCACTCCCTGCCAGGCTCCCGTCTTGATAGATTTTGTAGCTGCCCTCCATTCTCTCCTCGATGATGGCCAGATCCAGCCTGTAATCCCTGTCCTGCTCCACCTGCTTCACGTTCAGGCTGATAGAATCATTGGAAGCGATGTGACCGGTGGCAGTCACCGGGATATCTGTGCCTTTCTTGAGAACATTGCCATAGCCCTGCAGCCTGTCGTTGGTCTGAATCAGGATCAGATCCAGTGCTTCCTGTGTATTCTGCCCATCGATCACTGTATTGAGAATTACCTTCCAATCTCCCTTCAAATCTACAACCGGCTCTTTTATTTCTGGCTCATTTATGACCGGCTCAGTTGGCAGGGGATCTTCTTGGGGTGCTCTGGCGGTTTCATTTGATGCCGCATCTATTTGGCTTGTGTTCTCATCGGCTTGATCATTAGCCTCTTCTTTGGACGCGCTACTGGGATTCAGCGCGGCAGCATGGCCAGTTGAGGACCTCACAGCATTTTCGTACTCTGCGTCGTAATGATACTCGGTGTTGCCCCTGATTATCCATGTTCCGCAGCCTGCCCAGGCCGGGATGGTCAAGAGAGCAGCGATCAGCACCAGACATATTATTGGATGGATCTTCAATATCTCGTACTCCTTTTGGTCTTGATTTTGCCTTGATGATTCTTAAGCGGAAGAGTGATTAGGTCAAAATCAGCCTCTCAGCTGGAGAGTCTGCTGGCGGTGGCATTGCCGCTTCCTGCCAGCTTTTCGCTCTCATAAAGCTCATAGATGCCTTTTAAACCGCCTTCGATGACGGCCAGGTCCAGCTGATATTCCTTCTTTTGCTCGACCAGTGACACAATCAGGCTAACGGAATCATCGGATATGGAGCCGGTAGCCGTTGCCGGCAGATCTGCTCCCCCTTCGAGAATGGTGCCATAGCCCTGCAGCCGATCTCTTGTCTGGATGAGTATCAAATCCAGAGCATTTTGCTTATCCTGCCCGTCTATTTTCATTTCGAACAATACCCTCCATTCTCCTCCCAGGTCTGCAATGGTTTCCTCCTTTGGAACGGCATTCTCCTTTATTTCGGGATTGAGACTAGCAGCAGTGCCCGTCGAGGATGCTACCGCCAGATCGAAGTCCGGGTCAGAGAGATAATCGGAATCATCCCTGATCACCCATTTGCCGCAGCCCGCCCAGGCCGGGCTGGCCAAGAGGGCAATGACCAGGGCCAGGCATAGAATTGAATGCACCTTCAACATCTTGTGCTCCTTTTTTCCTTATGCTTATCAATTGATTCTTCCGCAACTGATAAAGGGGGCTAAATCAGCCCCTCAGCTGGAGAATCTGCTGGCAGTGGCATTTCCCTTTGCCATCAGTTCGTCGCCAGAATATATCTCATAGCTGCCTGAAATGGTCCTGTCCGCCTTCTCCAGATACAGGCTCACGCTCTTGTCGATATCATTTCCAAATTCGTCAATCACCGCGTTTGACTGAAGTTTCAAAGAGCTTGAGGTGACCGTACCCTTAAAGGTCTGAGGGATCTTGGTATTCCTCTCGATCAAGCTTCCCATTCCCACGATGCTTTCTCCAGTCTGAATGAGATTAGCGTCAAGAGTGCATCCCGAGCCAATTAGGTCAACGGTCCATTTTCCACCAACATCCATGGCATCTGATGCTGCCGCTGAAGGATCTTGCGTGCTCATGACGGATCCATCCGACAGGCTGCCTGCGACATCAGCGCTCCCGCTCTCATCCGGGGCGGGCTTTGGCTTGCTTACATCGATATTTGCGGTCTTGCCCCCTGGATAGGGGTTCAAATCGCTTGAGGCTGTGCTCGACTTGCTGGCAGAGGCTTCTCCTACTTCATTATCTGCGGTCTTCCCCCCGGGATGAGGATTCAATCCGGATGATGTTGATTTTTCCGTGCTGGCAGCGGCATCTGTCACCTGCACCTCAGAGGTGGGGGCGGAAATGGTATAATTCTGTGCTTTTATGTTCTCAGCCTCCCCTGCATCCAGGCGCTTGACCCATACCTGGACCTGATTTTCTCCTATATCATCTTCCGAGGTATTCCAGGTCCAGCTATTCTCGGCAATCCATCCGGTCTTCTCAATGAGCTCGCCGTTGGTTGCAGGTCCCTTCAGGAAGAAATCATAGACCAACTCTTCATCATTCGTATTTGTCGCATTTGCCGTCCAGATGATTGCCGATCCTGCCACCTGCGGGCTGATCTTGTCAGGATCCAGGCTCTGTAGGGTCAAATTCCCTTTTGTCTGCTCAACTGAGGAGCCTAAAGGCATAGCTGCTCCTGCCTCACTGGATATAGTTGAGGCGGGAGACACTGCCCCCGATGTCGGCAAATTCTGGTTCTTGCTCACATAAAAGTCAGTATCTCCTGATGTGTCTCCCAGGGGATTAACGCCGCATCCATCTGCAGATGCAGTATTCGTCAGGGAAAAAATCTGCGCCGTTATGCACAAGAGCATAGCTACAGAGATAAACAGTACCTTGAACAACATTTTTTCCTATCCTCCGCCATTCTCAGCATGCTTCGGGTTTCAACGTTTTAAAGTTTCCCCTCAGACGTCATTCGACGAAGGCGATACCTCTGATATTAGGGATCTTGGTCTCTCGATAGCTTTATCAATCATTAAAGATCTAAAGGCCGGAGACGGCTTGTGCGCCGTTGGGTGATTGAGCATGAATGTGTGGGATCGATTTATCGGGTAGAATACGATTTCTAGATACTACCTTACGTGACGGTGAACAGACTCCAGGCGTATCCTTGGGCGTGGACGAGAAGCTTGCCATCGCTCAAGGGCTTGATTCTCTGGGGGTGGATGTCATTGAAGCCGGGTCGGCAATGACCTCTGAAGGAGAACGCCTGGCAATAAAGAAGATTGCAGATTCAGGCCTCAAGGCCGAGATATGCAGCTATGTCAGGGCTTTAACCGCGGACATCGATACCGCTCTCGCCTGTGATGTGGACTCAGTCCATCTGGTCGTTCCGGTGTCTGACCTTCACATCCAGATCAAGCTGAAGGCCGACCGGGAGTCGGTGGTGCGCATGGCCGTGGATGTGACTGAGTATGCCAAGGACCATGGCTTGATCGTGGAGCTGAGCGGCGAGGATGCCAGTCGCGCGGACCAGGATTTTCTGGCAGGTCTTTACACAGCCGGAATCGAAGCGGGCGCGGACAGGCTGGCCTTTTGCGATACCGTAGGCGTGCTGGTTCCAGAGGTGACCGCGGACATATTCTCCCGTCTCTCCCGGCTGGAGGCGCCCATCAGTATACACTGCCACAACGACTTTGGTATGGCCACCGCCAATACAGTTGCTGCCCTTCGCGCCGGAGCCTCTCAGGCCCACGTGACTGTAAATGGAATTGGAGAACGGGCGGGAAACGCGAGCCTGGAGGAGGTGGTGATGGCCCTGGAGTCCCTTTATCAGATCGATACTGGGATCAGATGCAAGGACATCTACCAGCTCTCAAGGACGGTCTCGCAGATGACCGGCCTTCTGGTGGCTCCTAATAAAGCGATAGTGGGCGAGAACGCCTTTACCCATGAGGCAGGAATCCATGTGCACGGCCTTCTGGCTGATACCAAGACCTATGAGCCCATGCAGCCGGAGAATGTGGGCAGAAAGAGGCGGATAGTGTTGGGCAAGCATGCTGGTCGGGCCTCAGTTGAGCTGGCCATGCGCGAGTTTGGCCTGTCTGTCACACCCCAGCAATTGAACCAGATAGTGGCAAGGGTAAAGGAGCT
This sequence comes from Methanothrix sp., assembly GCA_011620785.1. GTDB lineage: Archaea > Halobacteriota > Methanosarcinia > Methanotrichales > Methanotrichaceae > Methanothrix. The sequence goes on from WOYM01000006.1 coordinate 26,578, forward strand.
GGGCGACAAGGGCAAACGCGTCTCGGACGTGGATTTGCAGAGCATAGCGGATACCGTGCTCTCCATCCAGATGGAGCCGAAGGTGAAGCTGGAAGAGCTGACGGTGGTTGCCGGTAATACCGTAACCCCCACAGCGTCGGTTAAGATCCTTCTCGCAGGAAATGAGAGGCTGGAAGCGGGAGTGGGCGTAGGCCCTGTGGATGCGGCCATCAATGCCATAAGAAGGGCTATATCAGGCGTGGCTGATGTTCGCCTCGATGAGTATCATGTGGATGCTGTAACTGGCGGGACCAATGCCCTAGTAGAAGTGTGGGTGACAATGGCAATGGCAGATCGGAAGATTACAGCTCGAGGAGCTGGCGCAGATATTATCATGGCATCAGTGGAAGCGGTGATTAATGGCATCAACCGGCTGATGCGGCTGGAAGAGGAGGAGATAGCTAGATGTCGAAAGGCATAGCCCGGACGGGCACAGATAAAAATCGAGATACGCCCCAGAAGATGACCGGCGCCCAGGCGGTGCTGGAAAGCCTGAAAAGAGAAGGAGTGGATGTAGTATTCGGGCTTCCTGGTGGGGTACTCTTACCTCTTTACGATGCCATATACAAATCAGATATCCGCCATATTCTGGTGCGCCATGAGCAGGGAGCCGCCCATATGGCGGACGGTTATGCCAGGGCCACGGGCAAGGTGGGAGTATGCATCGCCACCTCCGGGCCGGGAGCCACGAACCTGGTTACCGGCATCGCGAACGCCTACATGGACTCGGTGCCCATGGTGGCCATCACCGGTCAGGTGAACACCTGGCTGATAGGAAAGGACGCATTCCAGGAGGCGGATATCACAGGCATCACTCTGCCCATTACCAAGCATAATTATCTGATCCGCAATGCAAATGAGATTCCAGGGGTATTCAGGGAGGCCTTCTACATCGCCAGCACCGGGCGGCCTGGTCCAGTTCTGATCGATCTCCCAAGGGATGTGACTGTGGATGAGCTGGCCTTCACCTGGCCGGATGTGAATCTGCCGGGGTATCATCCCTCATTTAAACCCCATGAGATGCAGATAAAAAAGGCAGCGAAGGCTTTGATGGAGGCGAACAGACCTGTCATCTATGCCGGTGGCGGTGTGAGGTACGCCTCTGCTCATATGGAGCTTTTTGAGCTGGCGAAAAAGGTCAATGCCCCTGTGACCACAACCCTCATGGGCGTGGGCTGCTTCCCCGAGGACCATCCCCTCTCTTTGGGGATGCTGGGAATGCACGGCACGAAGTATGCCAACTATGCCATCCAGGAGTCTGATCTGATATTGGCTATAGGAGCCCGGTTTGATGATCGGGTGACGGGCAAGATCTCCAGCTTCGCACCGCACGCCAGGATCGTTCATATCGATATCGATCCGGCGGAGGTGGGTAAGAACGTGCGGGTGGACATACCGGTGGTGGGGGATGCGCGCAGTGCCCTGCAGGGTCTGATCAAAGAGGTCTCGCCCAAGCCAAAAGGCCCCTGGCTGGATAAGATCGATGGCTGGAAGAGGGATCATCCCATGCGCTATATTCCGGACATGAACCTGATCAAGCCCCAGTATGTGGTCGAGAAGCTCTGCGAGCTGGCCCCCGATGCCATCATCACCACGGAGGTTGGACAGAACCAGATGTGGGCAGCGCAATTCTTTGTGCATAAGGATCCGCAGAAGTTCATATCCTCCGGCGGCCTGGGTACGATGGGGTATGGGTTCCCGGCTGCCATTGGTGCCAAGATGGGCCGGCCTGAGTGCACCGTCATCGATGTTGCCGGGGACGGCAGCTTCCTGATGAACAGCCAGGAGTTGGCGACGGCTGTGGTCAACGACATTCCAGTCAAAGTGGCGGTGCTGAACAACGGCTGTCTGGGGATGGTGCGGCAGTGGCAGGAGCTGTTCTTTGATAAGAGGTACTCGGCCACCATTCTCGGTCGGACCAGTCCGGATTTCGTGAAGCTTGCCGAGGCCTATGGAGCGGTGGGTTTGAGGGCCACAAAGCCCTCTGAGGTCGAGGATGTGATTCGCAGCGCTCTGGCGATAGACCGGCCATGCGTGATGGATTTCATCGTCAATCCGGCAGAGAAGGTCTCGCCCATGGTCCCGGCGGGAGCTACCTTGAGCGAGATACTGGAGCTGGAGTGGTGCGATGAGGCTCAGTGCGGTCACCTGGAGAGGATTTATGCTGAGGAGAGGAAAGGAGTTCTGGGCGAGGAGGGCTACTAGATGAAGCATATCATCGCCGTCATTGTGGAGAACAAGTCAGGAGTTCTCACCCGCATCGCCGGCCTCTTCAGCCGCCGGTCTTTTAATATCGATAGCCTCTCTGTAGGGGCTACCGACAATCCGGATTATTCCCGCATGACCATCTCCGTTCAGGGGGACAGGGATGTTCTGGAGCAGGTGATAAAGCAGCTGTCCAAGCTGATCAATGTCATCCGGGTGAGCGAGCTGGACCCGGTCGAATCCCTGGAGAGGGAGCTGGCCATCATCAAGGTGAGCGTGGACCGGGAGAGCAGAAGCGAGGTCATGCAGATCGTGAACATCTTCCGGGCCAAGATCATCGATGTCTCCCAGAGGTCGATGATCATCGAGGTCACGGGAGACGAGGAGAAGGTCGAGGCCATAATTCAGCTTCTGCGCCAGTTCGGCATAAAGGAGCTGGCCCGCACCGGAAAGGTCTCGATGGTGAGAGGCACGAGGGTTATCAAGGTTTAATTTTTAATTTAGGAGGAATAAAATTTGGTGAAAATATACCATGATCAGGATGCAGACTTGAAGGCATTGTCGGACAAGACCATCGCCATAGTGGGATGGGGAAATCAGGGGCACGCCCAGGGAGAGAACCTGAAGGACTCCGGCCTGAACGTAATAGCGGCCGATATTCCCGGATCCCGGGCCTGGAAGAGGGCGGAGGCGGACGGAGTGAAGGCCATGAGCGTTGCCGATGCGGCACGAACGGCTGACTACATTCAGATCCTCCTGCCGGATGAGTATCAGGGCAAGATCTATCGGGAGCAGATCGCTCCAAACCTTGAGGAGGGCAACGTCCTTGGGTTCAGCCACGGCTTTAACATCCGCTACTTCCAGATCGTTCCGCCTGAGAACGTCGATGTGGTCATGGTAGCGCCCAAGGGTCCTGGCGACCTGGTGCGCAGGACCTACCAGGAGGGCAAGGGAGTTCCATGTCTGGTGGCAGTGGAGCAGGACCACTCTGGAGCGGCGCTGAAAAAGGCCCTGGCCTATGCCAAGGGCATTGGCGGCACACGGGCTGGGGTCATCGAGACCACCTTCACTGAGGAGACGGAGACCGATCTCTTCGGGGAGCAGGTGGACCTGTGCGGCGGGGTGACGGAGATGATCAAGGCGGCCTTCGAGACCCTGGTGGATGCGGGATACCAGCCCGAGATCGCTTATTTCGAGGCGTGTCACGAGCTGAAGCTGATTGTGGATCTGATCTACGAGGGCGGATTCATGCGCATGTGGAACAATGTCTCCAATACCGCTGAGTACGGGGGCATGACACGGGGCCACAGGATCATCAATGAGCAGTCCCGTGAGGAGATGCAGGACATCCTGGCGGAGATCCAGTCCGGCGAGTTCGCCCGGGAGTGGATCCTGGAGAGCCAGGCCGGCCTTCCGGTGAAAAAGTCCCTGGAGAAGATGGAGTCTGAGCACCTCATCGAAGAGGTTGGTGCCCAGCTGCGGGCCATGATGCCCTGGCTGGAGAAGAAATAGGTGCAAGAGCAGAAGTAAGCTTTATATCGTGGCAGGTTATAGCATGTTGCGGACGGGCGCGGGTGCCTCGTGCTCGGACGCAGTGCCATGATCTATGGCCTCGAGATAAACGATTATCAAAAAAGCCAAAAGAACTACATCACAGGAGGGAGGAGCAGTTTCAGAAGCGCGGCCTTTGAGCCGCGTTTCGGAAGCTGTTGCATTGCCCTAATTTCTAAAATTTCTGGCAATAATTTC
>WOYM01000065.1 GCA_011620785.1 Methanothrix sp.
TTTGGAGACTCATCCATGCATATGATTGGATGAAGCGGATCAAAGGGTCGCTTATATACATCTAACACCATTTCCATGTTCGCGACAAAGCTACCGTTTTGCTCTGGTGGAATCACCCATCCCTTTTGTTGCCAAGGCTTGATCTCGTTTTTTTTTAAAATTCGCCTCACAGTCTCATGGGAAATGCTGTCAATATAGTTGAGCTCAACGACCTTATCAGCTAATAGCCTTAAAGACCACCGCGCGAAACCTTCTGGCGGCTCGCTGCAGCTTAATGCAATCAAATGGGCTTCAAAATCCCCATCGGTTTTCTTGGCATAGATGCGGTTTCCTGTCCTTTTATCAAGTGCAGCATCGAGACCTCCTTCGACAAATCGCTTTTTCACGCGATCGATCTTTCTCATGCTGATTTGAAGCACACGAGACATTTCTTCATTGGTCGAGTGTTCTGTTTGGTACTCACCTTTGTCGCAACCCAGCAAAATCAATGCATTAAGAATCTTCTGTGATCTCTGCTTTCCCTTTGATGCAATGTCACTGAGAGTTTTGCGTTCTTCTTCAGTTAGCGTAACGATATACTTCTTCATATCCTATTCTCCAGGATAGAATATGAGCCAATACATCTTATACTTTACGACATTTAATTAATGACGCGACAGTAGTCAATAATTCTGTAATTGGGGCCCGCATATCTCGCACAATAAGTAGCATGCTTTAAAATCAATAATTGTTTTCCATGTCTTGGACCACTTAAATGTGGTGCTTTGCCTTTCTTTATTTTCCTTTCATCGTTTGTCCAGCAAATTGCCCTGTTCCATTCATCAATGTAATCATCTTTTTGAGTTCCAATATTCACCTTCTCTAGGACCTCTTTATCCAATGGCTCGCTGGGAGGAGATTTGATAATGCAAATAATATCATTTTTCAGATGAGCCCATTTTTTAAAAGAACTCCAATCCATCTTTATATTATATAAATAATTAGTATATCCCTTATCTTCTTTGCATTCATTGAGGTTAATTTGAGCCTGACATTCTATTTCCACCTCAGATCCAAAGATATAATCATAAGATCCTGCCATGAGACCTCATCAATCAATCCCAAGCTCTTTGAATGCTCTTATTATCATTCGCAAACTGATTTTCAAATCCACAGCGATATCTGACATGTAGACTTTTTTCTCTCCCGCGCTTTTAATATAATCTGAAATAAGCTTTTTTGATTCTTCATAAGAGATATCCCGTAGAGGTATAACGATAATCTCATCTACGCTACCTTCAGAGACCTCTCTTGAGGATTTGGCATCATGCAATCTACTCTCATATGTCGAAGTTGGATCTTCTACATTCATGCCGCAACTCCATCCATTCATTCTTGCCCCATATAACTCGTGCATTGACTGTGGTGGTCTGAGACGTTGGATGCCGAAGAGAGCTGGTTCGGACATATTCTTAGGCACGATGCTCCAATAATTATATTTGTTATAGATGCCGTTACTCGAATCCTCGTAAGAGGAGCTAACCATTTTTTTAGCTTCTCCCAGGTTATCGGCAGTTAATTCAATGTTCCGCATAATGATCACCCTTCGTCGGTGAATGTCTTTTCAAACTCGATAACCTTCCCATTGAGCCAATCCGCGAGTTTTTTAGCCTCATTCGGTGTTAAAATAATTCCGGTTTTGATCTCCCGAAGCATTTCAATTTCTTCTACTTTGTTTTCTATTGGAGTGAGCTTATCATCTGCACTTACTATAGCGTCCTCAAAGTCAGGCATTTTTTTATATTCAAAAAAGAAATTGCATACTATATCCCCGTGCGGTGTGAGACCTCCATAGGCACCGTTTACAAAAAACATTTCAAAATTGTCTGACTTCTTGAATATGAATTTGACGTGGGCTGACGTGATGTTTTGCTCCGATATAGCTTCTTTCACTCCCTCTTCCATAAAGCGTACTCATCATTGGATACTATAGAAATCTTTCGCCTTTTATTCTGAATAACAAAAATATTTATTTGTTCTCCCTTCCCTTGGTAACACGCCTTTAGGAAGTGAACCGTGGCTACCACCACGATTACACCACCATATGCGCACCAACCAAGGAATCAACAGAACCCCTCATAACATGGTTTATATAGAACCTCAAACAACGCCTAGATAATAAATCCTTATTGAGGTATTAAATTGGCAGGACAATTCAGCGGGACCCCTATCTTCGTGCTTAGGGAAGGCAGCCAGAGGACTGCGGGAAGAGAAGCGCAGAGATCGAACATCATGGCGGCGAAGGCTGTAGCCGGCGCAGTTAGGACCACTCTTGGCCCCAAAGGCATGGACAAGATGATGGTTGACACCATGGGAGATGTGGTCATCACCAATGATGGCGTCACTATCCTCAAGGAAATGGATATTGAGCATCCGGCGGCCAAGATGATGGTGGAGATCGCCAAGACCCAGGACACTGAGGTTGGAGACGGCACAACCACAGCAGTAATCCTTGCAGGAGAGCTTCTCAAGCAGTCTGAGGAGCTGCTGGAGCAGGATATCCATCCTACTGTCATTGCCGCAGGCTACAGAGCTGCAGCAGATAAGTGCATGGAGATCCTCCAGAGCCTGGCCATAAAGGTCACAGCAAATGACCAGGATCTTCTCAATAGCATCGCCATCACTGCCATGACCGGCAAAGGCTCTCAGGCCGCCAGAGAGAAGCTCGCCGATATTGCCGTAAAAGCAGTCCAGGCGGTTGTGGATGAGGACGGATCGGTGGACACCGATAACATTACAGTAGAAAAGAAAGTAGGCGGCAGCATATCCGACTCGAAGATCGTGCAGGGTGTGGTCATAGACAAGGATCGTCTCCATCCCAGCATGCCCAAGAAGGTCACAGATGCGAAAATTGCATTGCTGAACGCCGCGGTGGAAATCGAGAAGACTGAGGTCGATGCCAAGATCCAGATAACCTCTCCCGCCCAGTTGCAGTCGTTCTTGGACCAGGAGGAGAGCATGCTCAAGGACATGGTCGACAGGATCGCCGCCACCGGGGCTAATGTGCTCTTCGTCCAGAAAGGGATTGACGACCTGGCCCAGCATTATCTCGCCAAGGCCGGAATCTACACTGTACGCCGGGTCAAGAAGAGCGACATGGAGAAGCTTGCTCGGGCCACGGGTGGAAGGGTCGTCACCAGCCTCCATGAGATCTCAGTGGATGACCTGGGCAAGGCTGGCCTGGTGGAGGAGAGAAAGGTCAGCGATGAGAAGATGACCTTTGTTGAGGACTGCAACAATCCCAAGTCCGTCTCCATCATCCTTCATGGCGGAACAGAGCACGTGGTCGACGAGCTGGACAGAGCGATGGAGGATGCCCTCCGAGTGGTGGGTGTGGCAATTGAGGATAAAATGCTGGTTGCCGGCGGCGGAGCGCCAGAGGTGGAACTTGCCTCAAGGCTCAGGTCTTATGCCTCTACCGTGGGCGGCCGTGAGCAACTGGCCATAGAGTCCTTTGCCAATGCCATGGAGATCATACCCAAGACCCTGGCCGAGAATGCGGGCCTGGATCAGATCGATACTCTAGTGGCACTGCGCAGCCAGCATGAGAAGGGCGTTATGACCGCAGGCCTGGACATGGATTCCGGCAAGCCGGTGGATATGATGCAGATCGGTGTGGTCGAGCCCCTGAGGGTTAAGAGCCAGGCCATTAGCTCTGCTGCTGAGGCCGCGGTGATGATCCTGAGGATCGATGATGTCATCGCCTCCAAGTCCGGTGGACAGGGCGGAATGCCAGGCGGGATGCCCGGTGGAATGCCTGGAGGCATGCCGGGCGGAATGGGTGGGGACTTCGATTAAGCCCTCAACCTCTCTTTTTTTTATTTAAGGCATACTGGTTTTTCATGCTTTATGAATGAGGAGCTTTGGAAGCTTGCAGCTCCCAATTCGCGATAGCACCAGAAAAATTTAAAAAAAGCGGCGAAATGCCGCTCAGTGGTTATCTACGAGAACATGCGCAGAGATTCCTCAGATCCATCGATCTCGTCTCCCAGAACCTTTTTGATCCCTTTATCAAAGTCATCTTTGCTGACGATGTTCGCATTTCTGCGCAGAGCGTTCATGCCCGCCTCTACCGCAATGGATTTCAGGTCTGCACCGCTAGCCTCATCCGTGGCTTTAGCGATCTCGGCCAGGTCGACATCCTCTGCTTTCCTCATCTTCCTGGTGTGAATCTCCAGTATCTTGAGGCGGCCGTCAAGTGATGGCATGGGTATCTCAATGATCCTGTCGAAGCGTCCCGGCCTAAGCAGGGCAGGGTCCAGAATATCTATCCTGTTCGTGGCGGCAATGATCCTGATATCTCCCCTGGTTCTGAAGCCGTCCATCTCCGCCAGAAGCTGCATCATGGTCCTGTTGACCTCTGCACTTCCAGTCGTCCCATCATGGGTCCTGATGCTTCCCACTGCATCAATCTCATCGATGAATATGATGCTTGGCGCCTTTTCCCGGGCCATCTGGAATATATCGCGAACCAGCTGTGCACCTTCGCCGATGAACTTATGCACCAGCTCCGATCCGGACATGTGAATGAATGTGGCCTTGGATTCGTGGGCCACGGCCTTGGCAAGCATCGTCTTGCCCGTCCCGGGAAGACCGTAGAGTAGCACGCCTCTGGGAGGTTCAATTCCTATGTCCTGGAAGATCTCGGGATTGGTTAGGGGAAGCTCTACCGTCTCCCTTACCTCCTGGATCTGAGCCTCCAGGCCTCCAACCTGATCATAGGATATATCCGGAAGCTCAACCAGCTCCATTACCTTGGCGCGGACATCAACCGAGCGCTCAAGAATGCGAACTACAGTCAGGGAGTTGTTGATTGCCACACGGGAGTTTGGCTGCAGCTGCTCCATCATCTCTGGAGCAACCGTTGTGATGAATTCCTGATTGTTTCCATGCTGTCTCAGCAGGACATAGTCCGGTCCCATCTCTACAACCGTTGCCAGGAACAGAGGCATCCTCTTGAGAAGAAGATTCTCTTTCTTAAGCCGCTCAACCTCACGCAGATACTTTTTGTTGGCGATTAGGGACTCGAAGAGCTTTGCCCTTACCTCTTCTCGTTCCATCCTGGTGGTTTCCAGCTCTTCTGCGAGGCTCTTTGTATCGGATTCCAGCGCGGCTATCCTCTTTAAGAATGATTCCTGTATTGTGTCTTGACCAGAGAATGCTGTTGATTCACTCATATAATCAGGAACTGAGTTTTCAAGGCTTATAAATTCATCTCTGAAGGAGGCTGGAGGATTATGGCATATTAACCATGGAGGCGATTGCGGGAAAGAATCCGGTGAGCCACGTGGGAGAGATCTGCAATGCTCGGGCCCAGCGCTGCGCCGAAGAGATCGCAGAGCTGGATGGGAACAGAGAGACATATGTCACCTCCGTGAGCAAGATCGGCTCTCCCCAATAGCCAGCCATTGCAAAGAGCAGTTTGTCTTTTTAAGCTCCTTTACTTTTCCTTTGATATCTCTTTTTTGGTCATCTGCAGCCGCTGCTTTGCATTGTAACCGGTGGCTTTTTCCAAAAAATTCCGGAAGCGCTTGTTGGTGTCCAGGATCTGAACGTCTTTTGCGTCCGAATCAGATTCAGTGGAGACATTGAGCTTCTTATTATTGATCGATACCTGGATGCTTTTCAGAGCGCCAAAGGAGAGCGAAAGCATTCCGTCCGCCTCTTTTATATCCGTGGGGAACTCCTCTTCCAGGACCTTTCTGATTCTCTCCATGTCGGGCTTGAATCCGCGCTTGAATGAGTAATCCATGTGAGAAGGATGAATTCTGATCGAGTAATAATGTTTCGAGCCGATTTTTGCCCAAGACGTTCTAAAAAAATGGCGCTCATCCTCCCATCTCAGGAGGAAAAGCAGGTGATGTTTTTTTCTGATGCATCCATATTTA
>WOYM01000037.1 GCA_011620785.1 Methanothrix sp.
GCGACACAACATCATCGTAGTCGCAAGCCCCGTCCTTCAGGGCGGGGTAGTTGACCACAGTATAATCGCTCTGCGCTAAATTGTGTGGCTAACGTACTGTAGAAAATTTTCCTTTGCGCCTTTGTGGTGAGGCCTAAGAATCCCGATTTCACCATACTTCAGCCCAAAGCATAGCGCAGCAGTCCGGCCAGCTTCAAGCCATCCCAGTCCAAATGAAAGAGCATCTTGATCATCAGATGGCTGGGCCGATCGATATCGCCATGCTCTTCTATGGTTTTGATGAGCCCGGGCCTTCCGGCCAGGTAATTCACCAGCTCATCGCATTCTTTTGCGCTCATTCGATTCAGCATCCGGTTTGCCCTCATGCCGATCTCCAGCTCCCGGCCCAGATTTGCCCGCCAGATCCTGTCGTACTCCTGCAGCCTCTGGGCGGAGCCGTCGCCTTCCATTGCAGCAGCTGCAGCCACGCCACCTGCGATTTTGGCCGCCACCAGTCCGGGATAGATCCCTCCTCCTGAGGTGGGCTTGACCTGGCCGGCAGCATCACCCACTACCAGTAGGCCCTGGGCGGCCGTCGCAGCGGGCGGGCCAAGCGGCAGGCCGCCCACGTTTATCGCTGTTGCCGATCCCAGGATCCTCTTTCTTATCACCTCCTGCCCGAGGAATCTCTTCAAATGCTCGCATCCCCGCTCCCTTGCGCACAGGCCGATGCGAGCGGCCTCTTCTCCCGTGGGTATCACCCAGGCAAAGAGGCCCGGCGCCGCTCCCAGGTGCAACTCCACCGATTCGGGGTCCTCTACTGCAAACGGGAGCTCAAGCTGCGCTCCGGATAAAACCAACTCAGGCGGCATGATCCCCGCCTGCCGGGCCAGCCTGCCCCGGACCCCTTCCGCGCTGATGACAATCGATGCCCTGATCTCATCTCCTCCCCCAATGGAGAGAACGCTCTCTTCCCCCTCCCGTCTTATTCTTCTGACCGGCGAGCAGAGCCTCATCTCCACCCCCTCCTGCAGGGCCTCGCAAGCGAGGGCCCGGTCAAAGAGCCTCCTGTCCACTACGCTTGCCCTTGAATCCAGGGCTTTGAAGTCCAATCGATTCCCGCCAGGGGAATAGATTGCCGCCCCTTTCATCTTCCTCAGGACAAAGGAGCTGCCCGGCAGCTCCGACTCCGCCAGAGCGCCTAAACCGAGCAGCCCGGCGCATTCCACCGGCCAGCCCACCGCTGGATGCTCCTCCAGGAGGAGGGTTCTGGCCCCCGATTTGGCGGCATACTTGGCGGCCATGGAGCCTGCCGGGCCGGCGCCGATGACAGCTATATCAAAGCGTTCTTTCAGGATAGACATCTCTCCAGGTATTCTGCCAGATCATATATCGTCTCGATCTTTTCATCAATCTGAGTGCCATCGGAGATGCGGTCGTACACCAGATCCCAGCAGGAATAGTTCCTCAACCTGAGAACGGGCTCTCCTTTTGGCGTCCAGGCCATCTCAACCTCATAGCGCATCCACTGGCCGTTCTCTCGTCTGACCTCAAAGCTCGGGCAGTCTCCGACGGCGCCGCCGGAAAATGCTATTCTTCCGCCATCCACTTCCTCATCGATCACCACATCGATGAACAGCCTTATCCAGCTTATGTATTTCGAGTAACGGTAGGCCCCCTCCGAGAGACTGACAGGCCCCTCCCAGCCGGGGATCTCTCTCATATTCTCCAGATTCCATTCCTCCAAATTCACCTTATCCAGATTGTGCCGACGAGAATATGCCTCTTGCGGGCAGTAAAAAAATGGCCCAAGGTGCAAAGGATTTTGTACAATCCAGGGAGAATAATACCCTATGGCCGAGGTAGTGCAGCTGGTCGAAAAGACAGCAGGAAAGAAAGAAGATGGGGTGGAGGACGAGGATTCAATCCTCTCTGCGCCTCCCAGAACCATATGGTCGGGCAGCCTGCGAATAGGTCTGGTCAACATTCCGGTCAAAGCAGTCTCCATGATCAGGAACACCCGCATAAGCTTTCGCATGCTTCACAAAGCCTGCAAGACCCCCATATCCTTCAAGCGCTACTGCCAGGAGGGGGAGGAGGTCTCCCTCGCGGACATCGTCTATGGTTATCCTCTGGGAAATGAGAAGTATGTGGTTTTAGAGAAGAAGGAGATAGACAAAGCTAAGCCCGAGTCCAGGAGCACCATAGCCCTTGACCGCTTCGTCAGCTTTTTTGAGTTTGATCCTCATTACTTTGAGAAGACCTATCTGCTCCTGCCCGACCGCTCAGAGGAGGCCTATTCTCTCTTGAGGGCGGTGATGGAGAAGACGGGCAAAGCGGCCATCGGCAGGATAACCATGCACTCACGGGAGAGGCCGGTCATAGTTCATTACTACCGGCAGGCGATCGCCGCCACCACCATGCGGTACCCTGATGAGATACGGGACCCGTCGGGCTATGGCCTGCTAAAAGAGCTTCCCGAGCCATCGGAAAAGGAGATGGAGCTGGGCTTTGAGATCGTTCGAGGCCTGACAGGAGAGCTGGATTATAGCGCTTATGAGGATGAGTACAAGAAGAGAATCGAGGCCCTGGTGAGGTCCAAGATGGAGGGCGTGGTGAGCGTGCCGGAGAGGAAGAAGAAGGAGAAGCCTCCTGCCAAGAGCCTGATGGAGGCCCTGCGGGCGACGGCCGATTCGCTGAAATGAATCCCATCAAGCCGATGCTGGCTGTATCCGGCCAGCCCTTCAACAGAGAGGGCTGGATCTTCGAGCCGAAGATCGACGGGACCCGCTGCATAGCCTCGGCCAAAAAAAGGGTCCTGCTCTCCAACCGCAGGCTGGCGGATATCACCTATCGCTACCCTGAGCTGGCCAGTGCCCTGGGCAGCCTGCAGGGCGAGTGCGTCCTGGACGGCGAGATAACCGTCTTCCGGAAGGGCATTCCAAATTTTCGTTCTCTAGCTGAGCGGGACCATCAGAACGATCCGATCAAGATAGACTACCTCTCCCGTGCCATGCCGGCCAGCTATGTGGTATTCGATATCCTCAGTCTAGATGGAGAGAGCCTGATGCACCTTCCCCTCAAAGATCCACTTCACAGCTTCGAATCCGACTGCACTCCCCCCCCGCATTTATCTCCCTTCTTGGTCCCTAAAATCGATCTTGTCAAAGCTAAAGGATCCATTCAGGGCTTTGGCACTGACTCTGTAGCTGCCCGATGGAAATCCGGTAGTGTTAATGACCAGATTGAATGGCCCATTTATTATAAGCTTCTTGGTCACGGACATCGTCAGATCAATCTCGGTCTCATTCTCGGCAGCGTCTCCAAAGATCTTGACGTCGTAAATTCCCGGGGAGATAAGGTCTGATGTAGTAGTGGCCAGACCATGGTCGTCAGCTTTGGCTTGGTGACTGACCCATATTCTGGTTTTATCACCCGTCCATATATTGCTTGAATTCCCATAGGTGCCCTGCATCTTCTTCAAGCCTATATTCAGGTTCTCAACACCTGATGCAGCTACAGTGAAGTCATTGGGCTTATTGGGAAGGGACGCGCCTTCCAGAGCATAGGCATACCCGTACTTGGAGCCGCTGACGCTGAAGGGGGAGGATATAGGAGGTATATGAATTCCCACTATATCCAAGCTGTACTTTCCAGATACGACCGGCAAGACCCTTCTGATGGAGACCTCCAGGAGATTCTCGCCTCGGCCCGATCCGGAGATGGTCATCTCATCCGGATGAGAGACGGCAAACTGGCTGAAGTTGTAGGCCGAAGTGGTGAAGTCGCTCTGAAGCTGATCGGCTATGACCATACCGGTATCGGAATTGCCGTAGAAGAGGCTTAGATTTCGCAAAGTGAAGTTGCCGCTCGATCCATGCTGCTGGATGTCCTTGCCTGCGAACTCCAGGCGCATACGGTTATAACCTGGTGACAGCATCTTGTGATCTATGGCCCAGCCCACTTCTCTGTTTCTGGAATCATATAGGTAGCCATTGAGGCTATACTCTCCGGAGAGAAGAACGTTTAACCGCACATCCACTGCCAGAAGATCATCCAGGCCATCTCCGTCCGAGTCGATCCCCAGATCCTGGCAGTCTCCGATAAGTCTGGCAGGTTTCAGCACTGCGATTGAATTATCGTTCCCTGAGCTGGCAGAGGAACACTGTAAATTGAGCACAAGAAAAGCGATCGATGCTGCCAAGATGGCACGCTGTAAATTATAAACCAATTGCATTAGCTTATCCTTCTTTTTCACATATCTTCAGCCCAAGCTCGGCGGAGATGAGAGCTAAATACCAAGCAAAAAATTAATGCAAAAGGAAATGGCGGACCCTGCCCATCCCCTCGCTTCAGGCCGCTTAATCACAAACCACTTCCGTTCTTCCTGTGTTGGAGCAAGTGATGGTCTTGCATACGGGCCCTGTTTCCGAAGGTCCTGTAAAATCACTGGCCTTAGGTGGAAGGGGAGGCGGCGGCAGAATTGGCTGCGTGGTTTCTACTTTTTTATCAGTCAGCGCTTTACCGGCGTTATCTGATGCAGCATCTGTCTCATCCGTCTTCAGTGTAGGCTCTAAGTTATTCAATGCATCGGCAGTCTGACTGATCTCTGTGGCTAGTGAACTCGAAATCGGCATTGCCTTATCCTGTACGGATGGATCATTTATGACCTCATTGATATTCGCCAGGGCGGCAGCCATCAATTGCTGAGCCTTTTCGGGATCGGTTGCTGCTATTTGATTGGCCAACTGTATTTGGGACTGGCTTTCGAGAATGGTGGCTTCCAGAACGTCTTGCCCGTCCAGCTTGGTCTTTGCTGCCTCCAGGATTTGTATGGCTTCTTCAAGCTTTGCCGGGTCCGTGGTTGTCTTGACCATGGCCTGGCCTTTGGCAAGCTCGATCTGCCCTACTACATTCGCATCGGAATTCTTATTGGCCTCTAATGCCAGGTCGGCAAGAGAATCGGTCTGGCCTGGCGGTGGAGTTAAAATCTGGTTAAATTTATCTCTGGCTGCCTGGGTCTCTCCCTTAGCCTGAAGTTCATTCGCCTGCGTTTTGATGACTGTGACCAGCCCCAATGTGACATCAGGGTCGTTTGGCGCTATGGCTAATGCCTTGTATAGAGTCTTTTCGGCTAGGTCGAGTTGGTTATTGGCTACGTAGGCACTGGCCAGGGCGTTTAATATTTTCACGGAGTTGGCCCCGTTATCTACTGCCGCCTGCAGGGCTCCAGCGGCAAGCGCCGGCTGGCCGGTTTGCAGGTAGGCCAAACCCAGGGCATTTTGTGCCTCGACGTTCTCAGGATTGGCCAGAGCCGCATTTTGGAAAGCAGTGATGGCATCCGCAATCTTGCCCTGCTCAACATACATCGTTCCCATGAAGAAATCGACGACATCAGTCGGCTTTTTGAGCACTTCCAATTCCGACTTTGCCGTTATCAAATTTCTACTGGCCTCCTCATATTTACCGGTGGCCGCCAGGGCAATGCCCAGGTTCTGATACCCCTCCCAGATGTCTGGATTATTATTTTGCTCTGAGGCACTTACATAGGCCTCTAGAATTGCTATGGCACCCGTGATATCTCCCTGGGCCATCAATGCGTTTGCTTGTTCAATCTCAGGAGCACTGGCAAGACCTGGGCCTGACATGGCCAGCAAAATAGCCAGGATCGCGACGCAGCACAAACTTTTTTTGATTCTCTTCATGGTCTGTTACACCTTCCGCCATCATTTCTCTTTGCTTTTTTTTGTTGACCTAGTTGCGTTTCTTAAAGATAAAAACCTTTTCCTCATTTTTTATGGGCGTACCTTCTCTAAAGTTGATTGATGCTTCTTCTTC
>WOYM01000025.1 GCA_011620785.1 Methanothrix sp.
CTCCAATGATTCTATGCACAATTGATCTTTGACTGGACCGTCCGGCTTGGATGGTTCCGTCTATTACAGTTCTCTGCCATTCTTGCGCCCATTAAAATCTACCTAAACAAAAAAATAAATCCTTCTGCATGCTAATAACGAACAATGGACTCAGATCAGGCCGCAATTTTTATTATCATATCCATTGCTTTTGCCTTCTTCATCTAGGGGCGATGGCGTTACGACCTGGTTGCCATGATGGCACTGCTCACATCGGTCATTGCAGGCGTCGTGCCCTGGAGCCAGGCGTTTTCCGGCTTTGCTCATCCTGCCGTTATTACCGTAGCAGCTGTGCTTATAATCAGCCGTTGTTTTCTGGAATCCGACTTAATTGAATTCATCTTTCGGCAAATCTCGAAGTCGAACCGCTCAGTCAATAGTCAGGCTCTCTCCCTGACCGGTCTGGTGGCCCTCCTCTCTGGATTCATGAACAACGTGGGTGCCCTAGCCCTTCTCATGCCTGTAAGCATCCGCATCTCTCGCTCCTGCAGGGCTCTGCGGATTCCCTGCCTGGAATTGTGGAACTGTTGGGTTGCCTGCCGCTGGCAGAGCGCAGCCTGAAGTTGGGCCAGGCAAAAATATGATTTTGCCTTTGGTCATCTTTGCTCTTGCCATCATCGGCTCAGCTTTGGGCCTGCTTCCCGTGGAGGTTGCTTTTGTCGGCGCGGCAACGGTCATGGTCCTGATTGGAATCCTGACTCTGCAGGAGGCTTATGAGAGCATAGACTGGTCGATCATCATTCTCCTGGGAGCAATGATCCCCGTCAGCCAGGCTCTGGAGAGCAGCGGAGGAGCGGAGCTGCTCGCCGGGAACCTGCGGCAGGTCTTTGGCCAGTTTCCCGCAGCGGTCATTTTGACCGTCCTGCTGGTCTGGACAATGGTCCTCACAAATGTGGTGAACAATGCAGCAGCAGCCGTCCTCATGGCTCCAATCGCCTATGACATGGCTCTGGTCATCGGTGCGTCTCCAGATCCTTTTTTGATGACGATAGCCATTGGCGCTTCATGCGCTTTCCTGACACCGATAGGTCACCAGTCCAACACTCTGGTGATGGGGCCAGGGGGCTATAAGTTCGGCGACTACTGGCACATGGGCCTGCCGCTATCTATTATCGTCACCGCGGTGGCAATTCCCTTGATATTATGGTTCTGGCCGTTGTTCTAATCAGAATAGTATCCAGTATCAGGGTGCAGTCTAAAGAGAGGTTTGCATGAGCACCAGGCTCAAGATAAGAATTTCTTCAATGGGATTGCAGCGAGCACCACGAATATCAATCCATACCAGTACCATTCCAGGCTCAACAAAGGCGGCCAGAGCTTTGCGACCATTAATGCAAAAGCGGCGACGCTAAATTTCGTAAGCCCCAAGTCCACCCATGTCATCCTGCCAATCCTGTCGTTTGCCCAATCAAAGATGCTCATCGTTCTCATGTTTATATCGCTATTGAAGACTTATATCTATCTGTCAGAGAGAATTGGCATATGCGGGGGCATACGTTGCAGAAGTTCAAAGTCTCATCTGAGATCAGCATAATGTTTATGATGCTGGAGGCTATGAGTCCATCCGGAGGCAAAAAATCATATGGCTAGAGTAATCCAGATCCAGGCAACCGGACAAAATGCTGCTCCTTTTGCAGATTTAAGCTTGATCTTCAAGGATACATTTCCCTGCAGTGGATGTATGCAGCATGAGTAATGGGGATTTAAACTGGATAGCCAATTTCATTTGGGGCATTGCTGATGATGTCTTGCGTGACTATTACGTACGGGGCAAGTATCGAGATGTAATTTTGCCCATGACGGTTATCCGCCGACTGGATGCAGTGCTGGAGCCTAACAAGAAAGCCGTATTGGAGATGAAAAAGCATCTCGATGATGCAGGGGTCAGCAATCAGGATGCAGCATTGCGTCAGGCCGCCTGCCAGGCCTTCTATAATACATCACCATTCTTGCTGAGAGATTTGAGATCCAGGGCCAAGGCTCAGCAGCTCAAAGCTGATTTTGAGGCCTACCTGGACGGCTTCTCACCTAACGTCCAGGAGATACTGGATAAATTCAAGTTTAGAAACCAAATACCAACCCTTGTAGAAGCCGATATCCTGGGAAATCTGATTGAAAAGTTCCTCGACCCTTCCATAAACCTCAGCCCCATTCCGGTCTATGAACCCCGCGGAGGCATCCGGCTTCCTGCGCTTGATAATCATGCCATGGGCACGATCTTTGAGGAGCTGATACGCCGCTTCAATGAAGAGAACAATGAGGAAGCGGGAGAGCATTTCACTCCCCGGGACGTGGTGAGGCTGATGGCAGATCTGATTGTCCTCCCCATAGCCGACAGGATCGAGTCTGGGACGTACCTCCTTTATGACGGTGCCTGCGGCACAGGAGGAATGCTCACCATTGCAGATGAGCGCCTGAAAGAGATTGCCGCAAAGCGAGGAAAGGAGGTATCAATCCATCTGTTCGGGCAGGAGGTCAACCCCGAAACCTATGCCATCACCAAGGCAGATCTGCTCCTCAAGGGCCAGGGCGAGGAGGTGGAACAATTCCAGCTTGGCTCCACCCTGTCTCAGGATGCTTTTCCCTCTCGGGAGTTCGACTTCATGCTCTCCAATCCCCCTTACGGCAAGAGCTGGAAGACCGATCTGGAGCGCATGGGCGGCAAGGGAGACATAAGGGACCCGCGCTTCATAATTGAGCACAATGACGATTCAGAGTTCAAGCTGGTCACCCGCTCCAGCGACGGGCAGATGATGTTTCTGGTGAATATGCTCTCCAAGATGAAGCACAAAACGCCGCTTGGCAGTCGCATCGCTGAAGTGCATAACGGCTCTTCTCTCTTTACTGGCGATGCCGGCCAGGGGGAGAGCAATATCCGCCGCTGGATAATTGAGAATGACTGGCTGGAGGCCATCATCGCCCTGCCACTGAATATGTTCTATAACACTGGCATTGCCACCTACATCTGGGTTATAACCAACCGCAAGCCGGAGCACCGCCGGGGCCGGGTGCAGTTGATCGATGCCACACAATGGTTCAAGCCCCTTAGAAAGAACCTGGGAAAGAAGAACTGTGAGCTTTCTGAGGAGGATATCCGGCGCATCTGCGACACATTCCTCGAATTCCAGGAGACTGGGCAGTCGAAGATCTTCCCTAACCAGGCCTTCGGCTACTGGAAGGTGACTGTCGAACGGCCGCTGCGGCTGAAAGGAATTGATCACGAGCGCGCCTGCACGCCTGCGGAGATCAAGAGGCTGAAAGAGAGCGCTGAGCGTTCTGAGAGTGCCCCGCCAGTGATCAGAAAGATCCACAAATCGGGCACTGTTCCCGATCCATTGCACGGCCTCTTTGAGGTCATGATCAAGGGCAAGCCTCGGGTGGTGGAGTATGAGCCTGACACTGAGCTGAGGGACACAGAGCAGGTGCCACTGCAAGAAGAGGGCGGGATCGAGGCCTTCCTGCGCCGGGAGGTGCTGCCCTATGCTGCTGATACCTGGTATGATCCGGATAGCGTCAGGACAGGATATGAGGTCAGCTTCACACGGTACTTCTACAAGCCTAGGCCATTGCGGACGCTCGAGGAGATCAGGGCGGATATCGTGGCGGTGGAGAAGGAGACGGAAGGGCTGATTCAGTCTATTCTAATTGATGCAGGGAGGGATTGACTATGCCTACACAACGCTACTCCGTAACTCAGGTGCCAATTAGGAACCTGTTTGCATGGATTGATTCTGGCGAGATCGCCATACCTGAGATTCAGAGGCCTTTCGTTTGGGATGCGGTCAAGGTCCGCAAGATGCTGGATTCATTGTTCATGGGATACCCTGTAGGATATATAATCGCATGGCGTAATCCAAATGTTAAGCTAAAGGATGGAACAACTTCTTCTGGCAAGCGAATAATTATCGATGGCCAGCAGCGGATTACTGCCCTCATGGCAGCTATCCTCGGATTTGAGGTCGTGAATAAAGACTACAAGAGGGTACGCATCAAGATTGCATTTCATCCGATCAAACAACAATTCGAAGTATCGAATCCTGCCATCGAAAAAGATGTCTCATGGTTGCCGGATATAGCAGATGTCTTTGACTCGAAAACCAGTCTCTTCAACCTCGTGACTGATTATTGCCAGAAGAATCCAGGTGCAACAAATGATGAAATCTTCAGCAGTATAGAATCGTTAAGAGGGATAGTAAATAATCAAATTGGCCTCATCGACCTGGATTCAGAGCTTGATATCGAAACTGTAACAGAGATATTTATTCGCGTCAACTCAGCGGGCGTGCCTCTCAGTCAGGCGGACTTCGCTATGTCGAAGATAGCTGTCAATGAGATCTATGGTGGCAATATGCTGCGCAAGGCTATAGATTATTTCTGTCACTTGGCCATAGCCCCAGAATTCTTCCAGGAATTGAAGAACGATGAGGAATTTGCAGATAGCGAGTTCATGCATCAAATGTCTTGGCTCCGCAGAGAGAATGATGACCTTTATGATCCTTCTTATACAGATATGTTAAGAGTAGCATTCACCTCTGAATTCCGACGTGGTCGCTTGGAAGACCTTGTAGCATTGCTATCAGGACGTAATTTCGAGACAAGACAATATGAAGAGGCTATCGTTGAGGATTCATTTAATCGACTGAAAAAGGGCATCATCCAGTTCATGAATGAGACTCACTTTCAACGCTTCATCATGATCATCCGCTCAGCAGGCTTCGTCAATGCATCAATGATCAGATCTCAGAATTCATTGAACTTCGCCTATATCCTTTATCTGACTTTGCGCGATCAAGGATTTCCCAATGCAGATATTGAGCGCTATGTTAGGCGCTGGTTCGTTATGTCTATGCTTACTAGTAGATATTCATCCTCTCCTGAATCGACCTTTGACCAAGATATCCGACAGATTCATGAACTTGGTATTGAACAATATGCGGATATTCTAATTCGAGGCCAGCTATCCGATGCATTTTGGAATTCCGTGCTACCACAGGCATTGAATACCTCTGTGGCATCAAGCCCTTATTTCCGCCTATTCGAGGCTGCGCAGGTAAAGATGATTGATACGGGCTTCCTGTCCAGGGATATTACTGCAAAAGACCTGATCGATGTTCAATCGGATGTCCATCATATCTTCCCACGGAATTACCTTAAGAAGAATGGGATGAGCAGAGCACAATACAATCAAATCGCCAACTACGCAGTAGCCCAGAGCGAGATCAACATTGCCATCGGCAGCAAAGAGCCAAAAATATACTTTAGCCAGCTACTTGATCAATGCCAGGGAGGGCCAAAACTGTATGGGAATATTACTGATCTCGATAGCTTGAAAGATAACTTCAGAGCGAACTGCATTCCCAATGGCATGGAGGAGATGACATTT
The DNA here is from genome assembly GCA_011620785.1 of Methanothrix sp. Lineage (GTDB taxonomy): Archaea > Halobacteriota > Methanosarcinia > Methanotrichales > Methanotrichaceae > Methanothrix. The sequence goes on from WOYM01000025.1 coordinate 5,423, forward strand.
GATGATTATTCTTCATTCCTCTCTGAGCGGCGGGTGCTGATGGCGCAGAAGATAAGGAAATATTTCGAGGATCTCTGAGATGGCTGTATTAAAACCATATCTCGAATACAGAGACTCTGGTGTGCCATGGCTAGGGGAGGTGCCCAAGCATTGGAAGGTACAAAAGCTTAGAACTATCATGAAAGGAGTCACTGAGCGGAATAGACCCGATTTGCCCCTTCTATCAGTTGTGCGTGAAAAGGGTGTTATTCTGCGTGATATTACAGAAAAGGGTGAGAATCGCAACTTTATTCCAGACGATCTTTCAAATTATAAAGTTGTCCGGGAAGGGCAATTTGTAATGAACAAGATGAAAGCATGGCAGGGATCATATGGGGTCTCACGATATAATGG
>WOYM01000071.1 GCA_011620785.1 Methanothrix sp.
TATAAAAATCCACGGGCAATCCCCATCCCATCTACCTGCAACGGGAAAGTTATATCAATATTGAGATGCATAAAATTGACTATGGTTCAAGAGAGCGTTTATCGAGCTATTGAACTCGTAGGATCATCCCCCATCGGTTGGGAAGATGCTGCCAAAAACGCAATCGATACGGCTAATAAATCCATCTGGAACCTAAGGATCGCACGCGTTGCTGAACTTGATGCCAAGCTAGATGGAAATGGTAATATAATATTATACAGAATTAAATTAAGAATATCCCTCAAATACGAAAACTGGAAGATGGATCTGGGCTGGAAGGTTCCAAAGGGGGATGCAGCCAAGTCCCTCTGCTGAGGCAAATCGATAATCTTGTGGCAGGCAGAGCAACCTACAAATACAATCAACCCTTATCGCTGTCCCGGCGCGGTTGGGAACATGTCAGAAATAAAGCTGCTCATCGATGATCGAGAGGTATCCGTCCCCCATGGGTCCACCATTCTCGATGCTGCCCGCATTGCGGGCTCTTATGTGCCGTCTCTTTGCCACCACCCGGACTTGAAGCCCATAGGCTCCTGCAAGCTCTGCATCGTCTCTGTGGAAGGCCTGGATTACTATCCATTATCCTGCAATACTCCTGCAGCCGAGGGAATGGTTGTCCATACCCGCACCGAGGAACTCCAGGAGATGAGACGACACACCCTGGAGCTGCTCCTCGCCCTCACCAACCATCCCACCTCCTGCCTCTTCTGCGAGAGAAAGAACGAATGCAGCGAGCTGCGGGAGTGCATGCGCAAGTTTCCAGTAACAGTTGGCTGCAAATACTGCCCCAACGACGGCCAGTGCGAGCTGCAAGAGGTCGTCACCTTCACCGGTTTGGACAGGATCAGATATCAGACCTCTTTCCGGGATACGCCGGTCTTAAGAGAGCCGTTCTTCGACCGCAACTACAATCTCTGCATCATGTGCGGCCGGTGCATAAGAATGTGCGACGAGGTGCGCGGCCTGGGCATCCTATTTGCCAACCCCGATTTTCACCGCAACCACTGGATAGGTCCCGAATCCCTGCAGGAGGCAGACTGCAAGTTCTGCGGCGCATGCGTGGACGCCTGCCCCACCGGCGCTCTCTTCATCCGTTCGGAGAAATGGGTCCGGCCCGACCGTACCGTGGTCACCATCTGTCCCTACTGCGGCGTAGGCTGCAGCCTGGATCTCAAAATCTCTGAGGACAGAATATTATCCGTCACGCCAAGCCGGGATGGAGCGGTAAACCGTGGTCAGGCCTGCGTCAAAGGCCACTTTGGACTGGAGGAGATCATCCATCATCCCGACCGCTTCACCACTCCTCTGATAAAGAGAAACGGTCAATTCGAGCCGGCATCCTGGGATGAGGCTCTGGACCTGGTCGCCCGGAGGTTCACCGAGATCAGAGATCGATACGGCCCCGATGCTCTGGGGGCGTTCTCCTCCTCCCGCTGCACCAATGAGGAGAACTATCTGGTGCAAAAGCTTGCCCGGACGGCTTTTAGAACCAACAATGTGGACAACTGCGCCCGGGTCTGCCATGCCCCCTCAGTGACCGGTCTTGCCGCCTGCTTTGGCAGCGGAGCAGCCACCAACTCCTTTAACCAGATTGAAGACGCCGATGTCCTTTTCATCATCGGCTCCAATACCACTGAAGCCCATCCCGTAGTCAGCCTGAAGATAATCAAGGCAGCCAGAAATGGTGCGAAGATAATCGTCGCTGACCCCCGCAAAATCGAGCTGGTCGACAGGGCATCGGTCTGGCTCAACCAGAAACCTGGAACAAGCATCGCCCTGATCAATGCAATGATGAATGTGATCCTTAAAGAAGGGCTGGAGGACAGAGAGTTCATAGACCGGCGCACCATGGGATTTGAGAACCTGCAAAAGACGGTGGAGGAGTATCCCCCTGAAAGGGCATCCCAGATCACCGGAGTGGCTGCAGAGGATATCATCGAGGCCGCCCGGCTCTATGCCAGGGCCGATAAAGCGATGATCATCTACGGCCTGGGCATAACTGAGTACACCACTGGAACCTCCAATGTGATGTCCCTGGGCAACCTGGCAATGCTCACCGGAAACGTTGGCCGCCGCTCGACTGGCATCATGCCTCTGCGCGGCCAGAACAACGTCCAGGGGGCCTGCGATATGGGGGCTCTTCCCAATGTCCATGTCGGCTACCAGCCGGTGACCGATGCTGGCATCCGGTCCAAGTTCGAGGAAGCCTGGAAGATTGCCTTGCCCTCTGTCCCAGGCCAGACCTCCACCCAGATGATAGAGCGCAATCCGGGAAAGGAGATCCGCGGCCTTTACATCCTGGGAGAGGACCCCGCCCATACCGAGCCCGACACCAACCGGGTGAGATCAACTCTGGAGTCCCTGGACTTCCTGGTGGTGCAGGAGATATTCCCCACTGAGACCACCAGGTATGCAGATGTCATCCTGCCCGCAGCCAGCTTTGCCGAGTGCGATGGAACATTCACCAACGGCGAGCGGCGCATTCAAAGGGTGCGAAAAGCGATACCAGCACTATGCGGACAGGAGAACTGGCTGACGATCTGCCAGATCGCCCAGAGGATGGGCTATCCGATGAGCTACGGCCACCCCTCGGAGATCATGGACGAGATCGCCTCACTGGCGCCGATGTTTGCCGGAGTGAAGTTCGATCGGCTGGATGACGGCGGGCTGCAGTGGCCCATACCATCCCTTGACCACCCGGGAACAGAGACCCTGCATGCGGAGAGCTTCAGCTGCGGCCTGGGAAGGTTCAATGCCGTACAGCACAAGTACCCTGCTGAGCAGACCGATGCGGAATATCCCTTGATTCTCACCACCGGCAGGAGAAGGGAGCATTACAATTGCGGATCCATGACCAGGCGATCCAAAGGAATAATGTGGGTATGGCCGGAGGAGGCCATAGAGATAAGCCCTGCCGATGCCAGAGGGCTCGGGATCGAGGACGGAGAGACAGTTGTAGTCAGCTCCAGGCGGGGCTCTGTTAAGACCAAAGCTAGGGTTACAGACAAGTCCTCCCGCGGCATGGCCTTCATGTCATTCCATTACCAGGATGTCTTGACCAACCTTCTGACCAATGCCGCTCTTGACCCCCAGGCGAAGACTCCGGAGTACAAGGCATGCGCAATCAAGGTAGAGAAGTTAAAGGCGTAATGATTTGATGATCTCTAGAATCTACATTTCCTACGATCCGGATGATGAAGACCTGGCTCTGCGGCTCTCGCTAGCGCTGGGGCGGGTGGGCCTGGAAAGCTACGTCGCTCTGTACAATCAATCGCCTGCTATCTCTCTTGCCGATAGGGTGTCCTTTGCCATAAGAAACTCTGAGTGCCTGGTGGCTCTGGCAACCCGGAAGGGAAGTCGTTCTCCAGCCCTCTGCCAGGAGATAGGTCTGGCCAGGGGAATTGACCAACTGATCATTCCCCTGCAAGAGGAGGGCGCTCAGCTTCCTTTTCTGATCGATCAATTGCGAGCTTTATCCTTCAGAAGGGAGAGCTTTGCCGATGCCATAGGCATCTTGATCAAGAGCATCCGGGAGTTGAGCCGTCTGGAGTGGCTTCGGGTGGTCTGCCCCCAATGTGGAGAGGAGATGACCCAGTATCTGACCGACCAGGATGAGGTGGACTCTGCCCTGGAAAAGGGAATCTTCCTGGAGACGATCTGCAGCTACTGTCAGAACACAATCCTGCTCGATCCGCGGACATTCGAACCCTTGCCGAGCGAGGAAGAATCAATGAAACCTCAGAAGTTCCTAGAAAATTTTTGACAAATGGCTTTTTTTGCTTTGCATAGGTTTAAGTGAATTAACATGATCATACTACCTGAAGTCCATGCCCATTGGTGTTTATGTATGTCATTGCGGCCTGAATATCGCCGGCGTCTTGGATATTGAAGAGCTGAAGAGCTTCGCCGAGAAGCTGCCTGATGTGGCCGTGGCCAGAGATCTGCAGTTCTCCTGCTCGGATATTGGGCAGGAGCAGATTCAAAAGGATATTGCTGAATATAAGCTAGATAGGATCGTGGTGGCCGCCTGCTCGCCCCGACTGCATGAGCCCACGTTTCGCCGGGCCATTGCCAAGGCCGGGCTGAATCCCTATATGCTGGAGATGGCCAACATCCGGGAGCAATGCTCCTGGGTGCACATGGACCTGCCGGCCATGGCCACGGAGAAGGCCAAGGACCTGATATCAATGGCCGTGGCCAAGGCCGCCCTCCTGCAGCCCTTAGAGCAGGAGCAGATCCCGGTTAGCAAGGATGTGATGGTGGTAGGAGGAGGCGTGGCCGGGATCGCTGCCGCCCTGGACCTGGCGGACGCGGGCTTCCATGTGTTTTTGGTGGAACGCCGGCCGACCATCGGCGGGCACATGGCCCTGCTCACAGACGTCTTTCCCACCAACGACTGCTCCATCTGCGTTCTGGGCCCCAAGATGTCCGAGGTCTTCAACCATCCCAATATCACCCTCTACACCTATTCCGAGGTCCTGGGGGTGGAGGGCAGCGTGGGCAACTTCACAGTATCTGGAGTTCACCGGGCACGCTATGTGGACCCGGTCCTCTGCAAAGGCTGCATAAACGAATGCGCAGACGTCTGTCCAGTGGAGGTGCCCAATGATTACGACTTTGGCATCGGCAAGAGAAAAGCCATCTATGTGCCCTATCCTCAGGCCGTCCCCCTGTCGGCATGCGTTGACCCCAAGGCCTGCATCGGCTGCGGCCGGTGCGTGGAGTCCTGCCCCACCCAGGCGGTCAAGCTGGATCAGGTGGTCGAGCACTTCGAGATCAATGTGGGGGCGATAATCGTGGCCACTGGATGGCAGCCCTTTGACGCCGCCCGGAAGGAGGAGTACGGCTTTGGCAGATTAAGGGATGTCGTCACCACTCTGCAGATGGAGAGGATGCTCAATGCCTCCGGTCCGACCAAAGGTGATGTTGTCCGGCCGAGCACGGGCCAGGTCGCCCAGTCCATAGCTTTTTTGCAGTGTGTCGGCTCCAGAGACGCCACAGTCGGCAACATATACTGCTCTCGGATCTGCTGCATGGCCTCGCTGAAGAATGCCCAGCTGATCGCTGAGAAGTACCCCGGCTCGGATATCACCATCTATTATATCGATATCAGAGCATGCGGAGAAGGTTATGAGGAGTTCTATGTGCGGGCTCAGATGCTGGGGATAAACTTCGTTCGCGCCCGCGTATCCAGCATCGAGGAGGTAGATGGCGATATCTATCTCAGCTTTGAGGACACCCAGACTGGGGAGATAAAGAGGGTCCGGCACGATATCGCCGTCCTCTCCGTGGGCCTGGAGCCGGATAAGAGCGCGGACGTTCTGGGCAACCTTCTGGGCCTCTCCCGCAGGCCGGACAGGTTCTTTGAGATCGCTCATCCCAAGATGAGGCCGGTAGAGGCTCATATCGATGGGGTGTTCATCGCCGGGTGCGCCTCCGGGCCCAAGGAGATCCCCATATCCATCGCTCAGGGCAGTGCTGCTGCTGCCAAGGCCATAAGGATATTGCAGAAGGGATTCTTGGATCTGGAGCCCACATCCGCCTATGTGGATCCCGATCTGTGCATCAAGTGCAAGCTGTGCGTCGATGTCTGCCCTCAGAAGGCCATATCTGTGAAGAGCCCGGCTTACGTGGACGAGGCAGCCTGCAAAGGCTGCGGGTCGTGTGCTGCCGCCTGTCCAGTGGATGCCATCAAGATGCGTCTGTTCTCAGATGAGCAGATTCTGGCCCAGGTCAGAGCGGCGACCGAGGTGAAGAAGGAGTTTCCCCTTATCATCGCATTTTTGTGCAACTGGTGCAGCTACGGTGCCGCCGATCTTGCCGGTACCTCCCGTATCCAGTATCCCACCAATGCCCGCAACATCCGGGTGATGTGTTCGGCGCGGGTGGATCCCAGCTTCGTCCTGGAGGCCTTGCGGCGGGGGGCGGATGGGGTGCTCATCGCCGGGTGCCGTTTAGGCGAATGCCATTACCATGATGGGAACTACCAGGCTCTGCAGAGGGTGAATGTATTGAAGGGTGTCCTGGAGAAGATCGGCATAAATCCGGGGAGGGTCAAGATCGTCTGGTGTGCGGCCAGCGAGGGCGAGATCTATGCCAAAGATCTGAGGGAGTTCATCGGGGAGCTGAAGGCCATCGGGCCCATAGGAACTGAGCTGGATAAGAGGAGAAAAGGGCCTGGAGAGGATGCCACAAAGGAAGCGGAGATACAATCGGAAAGCACGATGGCCAAGGGAGGTGAGGGGCAGCATGATGGAGATTGAGAAGGACATGGAGGTGGAAGGATCCCATATCCTGGCCAAGCAGAGGACCAAGGATAGCGAGAAGACCCTGGATTACGATTATAAGAAATGCGCCGGTTGCTCAATTTGCGTTGCCATCTGCCCCAAAAAGGCCTTGCAGGAGGGGCCGCTGAAGGAGATCGCCAAAGGCCTGGATGCGCCGCCTGTGTTGATAGACCAGGATCTTTGCGTATTTTGCGGTATGTGCGTGAACTTCTGTCCCATGAAGGCCTTCGAAATGAGAGTTGTGGAGAAAAAGGCTGAGCCAGAGGCGGCAGAGGCAGCCGAAGCAAAAGCATGACCGAAAATGTGTGTGAGACCAAGGGCAAGGCAATGCCAAAGCCGGTCGACTTCAGAGAGAGGGAGGAGTATCCCAGGCTCATGGCCGAGGCGAAGCCAAATGATAAGTGTCTGCCCTGCCTGCTCTGCGAGCCCGTCTGCCCAACGGCAGCGATCAAGGTGACCTTTGACAAGACTCGGGAGGATTTTGGACCTCTCCGGGAGGGGATTGAAGGGAAGATCTCCATAGATCAGGAGAAGTGCAACCTCTGCGGACGGTGCGCCAGGTTCTGCAAGGCCTTCCTTCTGGTCGATAAAGGGGAAAAGGATCGGGATCCCCGCGATCTGGTGCCTTATGAGCAGCTGCTGATAGACGAGGATCTTTGCGACTATTGCGGGCTTTGCGTCCCCCTCTGTCCGGAGGAGGCGATCGCTGTCGAGGGCGAGCCTCTGAAGCTTGATGAGGAGCCGAAGATCGAGGGCAAGATAAAGGTCGATGAGAGCCTATGTATTGGCTGCGGCAGGTGCGCTCTGGTCTGCCCCTATGAGGGCATGGACATATCCAAGCCCTTCCAGGGGGAGATCAAGATGGTGGAGAAGAACCTCGTTCGATGCGATCCCCTGGGTTGCCTGGCCTGCTTCAACGTCTGCCCTGCCAAATGCTGGTATGTGGACGAGCGGGGCAAAGCCGCTCCGGTGGAAGATCAGTGCATCCTTTGCGGGGCCTGCGAGAAGGCCTGTCCCGTCTCGGCCATTGATGTGCAGAGGTCTGAGGTCAGCCATACGGAGGTAAAGGAGACCCCCTGGGCAGAGGAGTGGAAGGAGGCGATCCGTACCATATCGACCGGCGAGCGGAAGATCCCGGATGTGAGCGGCGCTGTGGTCCCTCCCAAGATCGATAGGACGCCACTGCCCGCTCCGGAGGCGCCGAAGGTGGATCCCGAGCTTCTGAAGATGGTGGATGAAGCCTTAGAGCCGCTGGTGCCTCTGCTGGCCAAGCCCAAGATCCGTCAGATCATGGAGAACGAGCCGCCGGATAATGCGAGCCAGAAGATTGTAGAGAGGCTCCACGAGGCTGAAAAGAAGAGAAAGAAGGCAAGAGAAGAGAATGCGGGGGCAGTGTAATGGCCACGGCAATAGAAGAGGATTTCAAGAACGAGGTATTAAGGCTGGCAGGAGAGGAGGTCAGGACCTGCATTCAGTGCGGCACCTGCTCGGCCAGCTGTCCCACGGCTCATCTTATGAAACCGAGCATAAGAAGATTGGTCAAGCTCTGTCTGGAGGGCAGACGGGAGGAGGCCCTGCACAATGAGACTCTGTGGCTTTGCACATCCTGCCTATTGTGCACTGTGCGCTGTCCCCGGGGAATAAGGCCGAAGATGGTCGTGTCCGCTCTGAAGGAGCTGGCAGACAGGGAGAAGATAGAAAGCCCTGGAAAGAACTACGACCACCTCTTCAATAAGCAGATCGAGGATTACGGCCGGATAAGCGAGCTTCCTCTCATCGGCGAGTTCTTGCTCTTCTATCCCCAAGGGACTGTTCAGTCCATGAAGATGGGCCTGGAGCTTCTCCCGAGGGGCAAGATAACCCTGGAAAGAGAGCAGGTTATGGGAAAGGATGAGGTCAAGAGGATTATGGAGGAGCTGGGCAAATGAAGCTGGCTTACTATCCGGGTTGCGTTTCCCTCTCCACGGGAAAGGAGATGGACAGGTCCACCAGAGCGGTTTTTTCGAGCCTTGAAATCGAGCTGGAGGAGCTGGAGGATTGGAACTGCTGCGGGGCAACTCATGTCTCCAATGAGATGGTGGCCACGGGGCTAGCTGCCCGGAACATGTCCCAGACCGAGCTGGATATCGTGACCTCCTGCTCCATCTGCTACAGCAACCTCAGGGCGGCGGCCATGAAGCTGGAGGATGTGGAGATCAGAGCCAAAGTGAATGCCGCCCTTGAAAAGGAGTACAGAGGGGCGAAGATTCGGCATGCTCTGGATGTGATCCTCGAGGTTCTGGAGAAGGATGACCAGGGAATTGTGGTTCCTTTAAAGGAGCTGAAGGTGGCTGCTTATTATGGCTGCCTCCTCTCACGCCCTCCTGGGGTGTACAGCCCGGAGTATCCCGTTGTCCTGGAGAAGCTGATCCGGATTCTGCAGGCGGACGCTGTTGACTTCCGGCGGAAGACCTTCTGCTGTGGCGGGCCGATATTCATGCCCAAGGAGGAGGCTGCCAATGAGACGGCCTATCGAATCCTGAAAGACGCCAAGGAGGCGGGAGCGGAGGTCATCATCACCGTCTGCCCTCTGTGCCAGCTCATGCTGGACACCAAGCAGAGGTCGGTGGAGCAGAGGTATGGCGAGGAGATAGGGATTCCAGTTCTCTATGTGACCCAGCTGGTGGGCATTGCACTGGGCCTGGGGCCGGACGATCTGGGAATGGATATGAATGCCGTATCGCCCATTCCGATGATGGAGCGGATATACGAGAGGATGGCGGAGCAGTAGAGAGAATAGCAGGAGGCTGCCACTTGGGTTGCTTCAATTCTATGAGGCAATATCTTCTTCGGCTCTTCGCTTAAAGATCACAAAGGCCTCGCAAAGGTAATCCAGTTCTTGATAACCCAATAATCCTTTGGTGCGGTCTTTGTGTCCTTTGTGTGCTTTGTGGTTTATGGCTCTTTGCTGAATTATTTGGGTGAGGTACGGCAGCGGTTATCTCTCAAGGCATATTGCAGGTCACATTGATCGATGCATATGATCGATGCATATAATTCTGTTCAATCATATATGGACTCTGCAGAGGGTTAAAATTTGAGAAAACTAGAATTTCCCGAACCGTTTAGGCATGATCATCCTCCTGTCCAAGAGTTGGGTGATATAGATCCTGGCCCATCCAGCCAAGGAGAGAAGTTTGCCGATTGGGTTTACAGGAACTTAGGGTCATGGCGATTCATACTCGCGCAATCGATTCTTGTGGCAGTTTGGGTGCTGCTCAATGCAACTGCCTACATGCAAGCCTGGGATCCCTATCCGTTTATCTTCATGAACTTGATCTTCTCATTGCAGTCTGCCTACACCGCGTCTTTAATCCTGATGAGCCAAAATCGCCAGGATCGCCTAAAAGCTCATAATGATTATCTAATGAACCTTCGCGCAGAGGAAGAGTCCAAAGCTGTCCTGGACAATTTTGCCGCTCAGAATAGAGCACTGGAGGAGATCTATCGTGAGCTCCTTGCCTTGAAGAGCAAAATGGAAAAGGCAGAATAATATTGCCAGAAAGGAATCTTGAGTGGCCTGCCAACTCCTGGATATTTGAGGTGTGTTTTCATGGAAAGATGCACTGAGACACAGAGAATTTCCGATTCAAGTAAAAAATATACTTTTCCGGTATCGATTGCCCGCAGAAAAGGGCGTGCTACCAGGATATTACCCTGTAGACCCAGTTGCTTAGAAGCGTCCAGATCTTGACAAAGCCTGATCCCTTCTCCAGCTTATTCTTATCCTTTGCAGAATATCTTTCCCTATCATTCATCCAAGAGTCCATGTGAGGTTTTCACATCTCTTTTGAATATAACAATATCGGTGCGCATGATGAAAGGGCCTGATTTGCAGCACTAAGATCCAAGATCTCCTGGCATAGGCGAGCTTGGAGACGGCATGAACCCATTCAGCAATAAATTAATAGCGGTGCAAAGGAAACCCTTTTCCGATATGGATATAAAAAGATAATGCCAGATAAAGGTAATATAGCATAAGCACGAAGATGTTGGCAGAAGCATTGAGCCGTGGCGAGCAGCAATTTAGCAGGAATATCGCAGAGGATGAAATGAAGTCGCCGGAAAGGATCACCATAGCACTGGACGAAGAGACAGCTGGCCTGTTCAAGAAGATGAAAGAGGACTCGAACATGTCCCAGAGCGAGCTGATGCGAGAGTCTCTGAAGTTCTTTGGCAAACATAAGTTGCTCTTTGAATATGCGGAGGACAACAAGGTCTACACCCATGCAGAGATGCTCGCTGCCGGGGAGCATGTCATACTTGATATCGACCACTGGATACTGTTTCTGAGCTTCATCGAGACGCATCCGGAGAAAGAGAAGTTCTGGAGCCTGCATAAAGAGGTCAGCCGGGCCCATGCCGAGCAGTTCAAGCACAAGCTCTTCAATGCCGAGACCATCCTCCGCCGGCTGGAGATCTGCAACCTCTTTGCCATGAATAAGACCGGCAAGAACGAGTTCACTCTGATCTTCGGATCGGATGCCCCCAAGAAGTTCGTGCTCAAAGAATTAGAGGAGATCTTCGATGGCATGGGCTTCACGGTGGAGATCAAAGAGGACTTCTCCAAGCTCAGGATTAAAGTAATTCATGATCTATAAGAAAAATTAATCCCCTAGAAGGATCATACCCCCGAAAAGATGAATGACGTTTCCCTTTCCATGGATCTCATCTCCCTGGCAGAGGACTTCATCGCCACAAAGCAGGAAGAGATAAGCCTGGAGCTGGCTGGAAAATATCTGCTATCCCTTGACGGGGTATCGGAGATCGTATCCACATTTTTGGAGGATTCTTATGGGCCGGCCATGGCCCTGGCAGGGGAAATTGCAGGGAGAGAGGGGCTGGTGCTGCTATTTATCGGCAGGAAGGACTGCGCCATCTGCCAGCGCTGCTATCCGGTCCTGGAGAGATTCATCATTGAGCACAGGGAAATAGAGCCGGTGATCCTCGACTACTCCCAGACTGAGGGACTGATCTATCACCTGATCCATAGAGAAGAGAGGGGAATGCTGCCTTTAATTGCTTTCATCTATAAAGGGAAGATAATGATGAAGACCTGTGGCGAATGCGTTGCAGAGCATGTTTATGAGAAATGCTATCGCGACATAAGAGACGATTGCAGCCAAAATTTATATGTCCACTGAGATCGCACCGGAGAGCCGAGGAAGAATATGACTATAATTGTGCTCAACTTCAAGACCTATCGTGAATCAACAGGCTCGGAGGCTCTGCGCCTGGCCGAGATCTGCGAGGATATCGCCAGGGACTATTCTGTGCAGATGATAGTGGCACCCCAGACGGCAGACATCCATGCCATATCTCAGAAGGTCAAAATTCCGGTCTACGCCCAGCATGTGGATGGCGTTGGCTATGGCGGTTTTACCGGCCATGTGACCGTCGCTTCTCTGAAAGCAGCAGGTGCAAGAGGTTCACTCATAAACCACTCGGAGAGAAGGATCAAGCTGGCCGATATGGAAGCCTCCCTCTCCGCCTGCCGGGATTTTGGCCTCGCGAGCATCATCTGCACCAACAATGTGGCCACCACCAGGGCTGCGGCAGCTCTTGAACCTGATTATGTGGCAGTGGAGCCTCCTGAATTGATAGGAAGCGGAATTCCGGTATCCAAGGCCAATCCCAGCGTGGTTAGTGATTCGGTCAGCGCAGTCAAGAAGATCGCCCCTCGTGTGGGGGTCCTCTGCGGCGCGGGGATAACCCACGGCGAGGATCTGAGAAGCGCTCTGGACCTGGGATCGGAGGGCGTCTTGCTGGCATCGGGAATCATTAAAGCCAAGGATCAGCGTCAGGCTTTAGAGGATCTTGTGACTGGGGCAAAATAGATGATGTCGGTGCACGTCAGGGTTTCTGGCCGGGTGCAGGGTGTTTATTATCGCGCCTATACCCGTGACCGAGCCAAATCCCTGGGAATCAATGGATGGGTGCGAAATATTCCCGGGGGCGGAGTGGAGGCGGTGCTGGAGGGAGAGAGACGACAGGTGGGAGAGCTGCTCCGATCCATGAAGTCCGGGCCTTCCGGTTCTGTGGTCCTGGGTATAGAGCTCTCGGAGATCGAGGCCAAAGGCTATAAAGACTTTGAAATAAAATATTAAAATGGATGTGATTTATTGCTTACCGTCAACAGATACAAGTGCTGCTACTGTGGTGCCTGCGTCAGCGTATGCCCGACATGTGCCCTGGAGCTGGTGGAGACCTGGCTGGAGATTTCCGCAGACTGCAAAGAGTGCGGCATCTGCACCAAGATATGTCCGGTGGGAGCGCTAGAGGTCGAGGCATGAAGTGCGATGTGATAGTGGTTGGAGCGGGCCCGGGCGGCTCCATGGCCGCGAAGACGGCAGCAGAGGCCGGCCTGAATGTGGTCCTGCTGGAGAAGCGCCAGGAGATCGGCGATCCGGTTCGCTGCGCTGAGGGGGTGGGCAAGAGGGCCTTATGCAAGATGGTCAAGCCAGAGCCGGAGTGGATCGCCTCTGAGGTAAAAGGCGCCAAGATCTACTCTCCAGACGGAAGCAGCATAGTCATGTCCGAGGACAGGAGCGGGAGCGAGGTCGGCTACGTTCTGGAGAGAAAGGTCTTCGACCGGGCTCTGGCTACGCAAGCCGCTCGCGCCGGGGCCCGAGTGCTGGTCAAGACTCGCGCTGCCAGCCTTCTGATGAATGATGGCGTTCCTTTTGGCGTTAATGCCATTCAAGTGGGGGATCCTCTGCGGATCGAAGCCCCCATCATAATCGGTGCGGATGGCGTAGAGTCAAAGGTGGGACGCTGGGCAGGAATTGACACCACGCTCAACCTCAAGGACATTGAATCCTGCGCCCAGTTTCTGGTCTTGGATCCGGGAATCGATGAGGAATACACCAAGTTCTACTTAGGAAACAGCATTGCTCCTTCAGGGTACGCCTGGTCCTTTCCCAAGGGGGAGAAGCTGGCCAACGTCGGCCTGGGAGTTCTTGGAAGCCGATCCAGGCCCGGTGAAGCCATCCGTCTGCTGCGGGAATTTACAAAAAAGCACTTTCCCAATGGCAAGATAGTGGAGATGGTGGTGGGCGGAGATCCCTGCTCCGGGCCCATCCAGTCGGCCACTGCTGACGGCGTTATGCTGGTCGGAGATGCCGCCCACCAGACCGATCCACTGACTGGAGGAGGGATTCTCAATGCCATGGAGGCAGGAGTCATCGCCGGAGAGGTGGCAGCAAAAGCAATTGCCGCCGGCAACGTCGCGAGAGAGGGGCTTCGAGAGTATGAGGACCGCTGGCGAGAGGGCATAGGCAGGCACCTGGCTCGCGGCCTGGAGTTCAAGGAGTTCTTCGTAAAGCTGACCGACAAAGATCTCAATATGCTGATCGGTTCCCTGGCAAAGGAGGACATATCCAAATTGGATCTGCCCAGCCTCTTGCGGGTGCTCTTCCGGTTGAATCCCAAGCTTCTCTGGGAGTTGCGCCACCTCGTAACATAGTTGCCGGTCTTCAAGGGATCTGGATTCTGAATATGGCTTTGGCTTATTCCAGGGTGGAGGTGCCATCTGCCTTCTTTGGCAGCCTCTCCAGGTCAAAGCCGATTTTTATCTTCTCTTTATCCGCATCGAGCTTCACCACGCCCATATGGAAGATGTAGCGCATGGTCCGGCGGCCATCGGGAATGCGCAATTTATGCTCCCGGCGGAGGATCATGGCGCTGGCGGACTGCAGTGCCGGGCCGCTCTGCAAAAACAGCAGTCCGGGTAGGTTGAGCCGTTGGTGGCCAGTGGTCGGATATCTCTCATCCATCAGCTCTGCCAGTTCTTCGCGACGGATCTCGACGACTTCATCGCTGCTTTTGACGACGATCTGACTCTCGTCGGCATGCACCTCATCTATATGAGAATGAAGGGCACAGAGCACATAGCTATCCCCCCTGCCCTTATTCTCCTGGGGCAAAAGAGCTTCCAGCTTATTCATAAAGGGCTTAAGAAGAGGACTGGTGCCGGCAAAAAGTGCCCCCGGTAGGTTTTTGACCTCAGTCTTTGTCAGCTCATCCAGATCCATTTTGTCAATCTCGATGGCGATCATAGAGAACTGAAGGACATTGCGAGATATATCTATGTCGGGACGAATAAATTGCGATTATAAAAAAATTTTCAAACTTATACTAAATTATTCTCCCTAAATTAATTATTTAACTCTATTTTGTAGTTGCTTTCGCAAGAATGGCTAAAAAACGGCTTTAATTTTTGAGGAATATCATCCCCTCAAAAAATCATTGTGATTATAAATTCCTAATCAGGCTTATTTTATCCTAAATAACCATCTAAATGAGAATATCAGCTGCATTTTAACTTATTATCTAAAGTATTAGTCTAAATAAGTAAAATTAAAAGACCAAGCCTTTCAAAACAAATTATTTATATCATTAAGTATTAGTGGCCAGAAAAATATGGTGACGATTATGAGAGAGTCGACAGTAAAGATCCTGGACGATAAGGACATGGAATTCGTGGAGACCCTCCGCTCCCTTGGAGTGCCCCGAAACGTAGCAACCCTTATCACATTTCTGGCAAATGTGGATGAGGCATCCTCAAGGGAGATAGAGATGGGCTCAGACCTCAGGCAGCCAGAGGTGAGCATTGCCATGAGAACCCTGCGCGACAACAACTGGATAGAGGAGAAGGAGATTAAACGCGAGGGCAAAGGAAGACCGATGAAGGTCTACTCATTGAAAGCGGGCATTGAAGAGGTCATAAAACATTTCGAGGAAGAGAAGCTGCATGAGTCCGCTCAGGCCATGGAGAGCATCCAGAGGCTCAAGCAGCTCATATCAACATAAATTATCCAGGATCAATTATTGCTCGATCGTGGATGAGGATTTCAGATCTGCCTCTTAACTTGGGGAGATGAAAGCACCTCAACCTCTATTTTTGCTGCTATTCCCCGTCCAAGCGAGATCTTCGATCCGTTAAGCTCGATTACCACCGGTCCGCCAAAGGGATGGCAGGTTATTTTGCGCACACGGCTGCCTCTTCTTATTCCCATGGATTCAAACCTCCTCTCCCAGCCGTACTCGCCGTTCACGGAATGAATCTCCAGGGTCTGATTGCAGGGTGCCCTTGAGAGCTCAATGTACCTCATAATCGCACATTCACCCCATTCTCCTTCAGATATGTCTTGACATCGATGATGCTGCATTCCTGGAAGTGAAAGATGCTGGCCGCCAGAGCGGCAGAGGCATCGGTCTTTTGGAAGACCTCCAGCATATGCTCTGGACTTGCGCATCCTCCCGAGGCGATCACAGGCACCTGGACCATTCTCGCCACAGCGGCGGTAAGGGGGATGTCAAATCCAAGCTTGGTGCCATCTCTGTCCATGCTGGTGAGAAGGATCTCTCCTGCTCCCAGGGAGACGGCCTTTTTGGCCCAGGCGATGGCGTCAATTCCGGTGAACTCCCTGCCGCCGTAATAGGAGCATTCAAACCAGCAGGGCCCCTCTTCCGTCTGTACCATATTCCGGCCATCCTCCTGGGAATAGCGCCTTTTGGCATCTATTGCCAGAACCACGGCCTGATTTCCATATCTACCGGCGATCTCGCTGATGAGATGCGGTCGCTTTAGGGCGGAGGTGTTAACGGTGACCTTATCCGCACCAGCGTTGAAGACCTCCCTTGATTGCGCCAGGCTGCTTATCCCCCCGCCTACGGCCAGGGGCACAAAAACCGAGAGCGATGTCTTCTTTATCACACTGGTCATGGTCTCCCGCCGGTCACTGGATGCAGTTATATCCAAAAAGACGATCTCATCCGCTCCATTCTGATAGTACTGGTCAGCCAGCTCCCAGGGGACTCCTGCATATCTGATCTGCTTGAACTCAATTCCCTTGACCACTCTGCCCCCAGGGACACCCAGGTCGCAGTCCAGGCAGGGAATGATCCTTCTGGCTAGCATATGGTGGACCTCACGAAGTTCTTCAGTATTCTCAGGCCCTTTGGCCCTGATTTCTCGGGATGAAATTGGGTGGCAAAGAGGTTATCCTTATGGACTGCAGCTGCCAATTCCACTCCGTGATCTGTGGTGGCGGCTATAACCGATTTGTCCCTCGGCTGGCCGTAGTAGGAATGGACGAAGTAGAACATGTCCCCCTCACTGATGCCATCAAAAATCTCCACCCGGCGCTTGATGGAGAGGCTGTTCCAGCCCATCTGGGGAATCATCACCCCATCCGGCAGGCGCACAACCTTCCCCTCTATCCAGCCCAGACCCGGCGCACCCGGACTCTCCTCGCTCTCCTGGAAGAGCACCTGCATGCCAACGCATATGCCCAGCATCGGCACTCCCACTTGGAAGCATGATAGCAGCGAGTCTGAGAATCGAGAGAGCTGATTCATGCAGCTGCCAAAGGCCCCCACACCCGGGACAACTATGCCTTTCGCCCCGGCCAACTCCTCTGGATCGCGGGCAATCTTAGGATTGCCGCCCACATATTCCAGGGCGTTGTATATGGAAAATAGGTTTCCCATTCCATAATCCACTATGATTATCCTCATCTATTTCGTCCTTCTCGTTATGGCGCGATTCTATTTGGCGCTATTAATATCTCTATTTGCGATCCTTTCATATCTTTTCATAAGCCTGTTGGCTCGGCGGAACATATATTCCTGCGAGGCACCATACCCCGCAGGGCATAAGGATTATGAACTTTCCTAATAAATTTTTTAAGATTATTTATGATTTCTTCACAATTTCGCATTCATAGAGCTTCATATTGACTCAATTCGTCCGTTGTTTTTCCATTTCTTATCTGCAATTTAATTATAGCAAATCTTTAAATAGGCCGACAACTCAATTCCGCCCTTCTCCATCACTTAAAAATTTGACCCATAATACTTAAATAGGGAACGATGGACATCTCCCTCCACCAGGTCATAAAAATTAAGATTCGGGAAAATACTTAATGGAGATGCAATATAATGACCAAATCGAATCCTTTTGAGATAGCTCAAAAACAGCTTGATGATTGTGCCAAGATCCTAAACCTAGATCCTGGTGTGCATGAGTTCCTCCGCCACCCCAGGCGAGAGTTCCACGTATCGATTCCCGTGCGCATGGATGACGGCAGCATAAAGATCTTCCAGGGATACAGGGTTCAGTATAACGATGCTCTGGGCCCCTGCAAGGGCGGCATAAGATACCATCCGGATGAGACCATCGATACCGTGAGAGCTCTAGCCGCCTGGATGACCTGGAAGACCTCCCTTCTCGGCCTGCCCCTGGGCGGAGGCAAAGGTGGAGTGATCTGCAATCCCAAGGAGCTCTCCACCGGGGAGCAGGAGAGGCTCTGCCGGGGCTATGTGGATATGGTCTGGCAGAACATCGGACCGGAGAGGGACGTTCCTGCGCCGGACGTCTACACCACTCCCCAGATGATGGCCTGGATGATGGATGAGTACTCAAAATTGACCGGCTCGAACAACTTCGGTTGCATCACCGGCAAGCCTCTGTGCGTGGGCGGCTCCTGTGGCAGAAGCGATGCCACTGCCCGGGGAGGCATGTATGCTCTGAGGGAGGCGGCAAGGGAATTAGGAATTGATCTCTCCCGGGCTACAATTGCCGTTCAAGGGTACGGCAATGCCGGCAGCTATGCTCACAGCCTGGCCAAGGAGCTTTTCGGCAGCAAGGTTGTCGCGGTGAGCGACTCCAAGGGCGGCGCATTCAATCCGGCAGGAATAGAGCCCGCTGAGGCAGCAAGCGTCAAGGCGGAGACTTCCACGGTGGCCAACATGCCCGATGCCAAGAGGATAAGCAATGAGGAGCTCCTGGAGCTCAATGTGGACATTCTCATTGCCGCCGCTCTGGAAAACGTGATCACCAAGGAGAATGCTGGAAATATCAAGGCCAGGATCATTCTGGAGCTGGCCAATGGTCCCACCACACCGGAGGCAGATGAGATCCTCTTCAATAACAAGGTGCATGTCATCCCCGACTTCCTGGCCAATGCCGGCGGAGTCACCGTCTCCTACTTTGAGATGGTGCAGAACATCATGCGCTACTGCTGGTCATTCGAAGAGGTCTATCAGAGGCTGGACGAGAGGATGACCATGGCCTATCAGGGAGTATTGGCCGCCTCCAGACAGTACAATATCAACATGCGTCAGGCAGCCTACACCGTGGCCGTGGCCAGGGTGGTCGATGCCATGAAGACCCGCGGCTGGGTTTAGAGGAGAGACGAGCCTCCCTCTAAAGGGTCAGATAAGCAGCTAAAAATAGGTCCTTTGCATCCTCCGAGCAAGAAGCCCGGAATGATTGCAGAGGCCTTTGATCTTTATTTTGTCATCATTTGGTCTTTTGATCTTTGTTGGACTGGGAATTTGTCTTTTTGCAAGGGATAGAGATTTCCTTGGATGAGTTTTGCTCTCTTTATAGGAGGGTTGGGCAAAGTCGATATCTAACGAGGTAGGAGGAAAATTGGCCGTAATGGTTGTGGTCGACTTTTGCCCGCTAATTGCTCGTCATTCAACGATATAAATGTATGGTGCAAAATCCCCGGTGTTAGGGGGCCTCGTTGGCTGCGGCGACGTCCACTGAAAAGCAGCCTGCTTGGATTACTATGGCCTTAATCCCATCTGGATCCGAGAAATAAAATAAAACAATGCGCCCTTACATATAAATGGGAACTTCCCATTTGTTCTGCTTATCCTTTGGAGCATTTAAGCTATCTTCCCGGCCAGTGGACTTTTCTGATCTTCGGCGATGGGCCAGAGCGGATCATGAAACCTTTATCCCTCTCAAGCAGCCCTACAGAAGACCATCTGGAGGTCACAAAAAAGCTGGCCGGCCTGAGGTTCTCAGAGCTTGTAGACGATTTGGAGGTTGGAGACACACTTTCACTGGACGGGCCTTATGGGAGCTTCTCCGAGTCAAATTAAGCGCGAGCATTTCAGCGGGTACAAGAGACCGAACGCGGGAGAAGAGCTGGTGGGATAGAATCTATTTTATCTTTTCCCTTCCTCCTTCTTCTCCCTTATCCAGGAATTAATCACCCGGTCCGACCTCTGCAGGGCCTCGTGGGTCCCGCCATAATGAAGGGCCGCCTCTCTCATCATCTGCTTGAAGCCCTCCATATCTCCGGAATCCGTTTTTTCGCACAGCCGCATGCACTCCGCCACAAAGGCCTGCCGGGCAGCAGCCGCTTTGGGATTCATCTGAATGGAGGCATAAAGCTCAGGATTCTGGTCCAGGATTCTGCCCACAAAGTCGATCATTATCTCATAAACCGGAGACATGAACCGGTGCGACCTTTGCACATCAAAATCCAGAGCCTTCAGTGCCGCCCCGATGCTGATATAGGCGAAGTGGGTGAGCGCCTGCACCACGGCCATGGTCTTGTCATGCTCTTCTGCCTCCAGAATTTCGATCCTGGCTCCATCCGATTCGAAGAGGGACTTGATCACTCCAAGCCACTTTCCCGTCTTCCCCTCCACCGGGGTGAAGATGATCGTCTGGCCAAAGAGAGATGGCATGGTGGGCCCGAACATGGGATGAGTGCCCAGTGCTTCTACACCCTTGGGAGCATAAGTCTTCATCGCTCTCACCGGCCCGGACTTGACCGAGGTCACATCCATGATCAGGCTGCCTGAATGCATGCGTGGGGCAACCTGACGTATCACTTCCACCGTCTTCTCGATGAGCACGCTCACTAAGACCACATCGCTCTCTTCCACCTCAGCCATCATATCATGGGCATAGCGCACTCCCAGACGTTCGGCTACCTCTACCTTCCCGCTCGGCCCCCAGATGGCCACCTCCCATCCTTTTGATTTGAAATAGCGAGCAAACCAGGACCCCGTCTCCCCAGTTCCGCCCAATATCAGTATGCGCGCCATCTTCCCTCCCCCATCCTAGATCTCCTTATCTTCATCACCTGCTCTTCCTCTGCCTTCGCTCCTCCAGGCTCTCCCTGACCGCCCTCTCCATCACATCTGCTGGAGCCTTCCTGCCCGTCCAGATCTCAAAGGCCCTTGCCCCCTGATAGACCAGCATCATCACTCCATCGATGGCCGCTGCACCAATGGACCGAGCATCCCAAAGAAGCTCCGTCTCCCGGTTATACACGATATCAAAGACGACATGGTGGCTCTTTAAGAGACGGCCATCGATTATCCTCCCGTCCCCCTCTCTCATCCCCACCGAGGTAGCATTGATGATAACATCCGCCTGGCCGACCAGGCGTTCCAGATCACACAGGCAGTAGCCTATGCCGCCCACAGAGGCAGCCAGCTCATGAGCCCTCTGGAGGTTCCGATTCGCTATGGAGACCTCCGCTCCCTCCCGATCCAGAGCATAAGCTATCGCCCTTGCCGCTCCTCCCGCGCCAATCAATAGAACCCGGCTGCCTTTGACCTTGACCCCGGCATCCTGCAGAGCCAATAGAGCCCCCCAACCATCGGTATTATAGCCCTGGATTCGGTTCTTTCCTTTCTCTTCCCCCGCCTCTCCAGAAAAGGATATGGTGTTCACCGCTCCAATCGCTCTGGCCAGATCATCCGCCTCCAGAAAATCCAGGCTCAAAGCCTCCTCCTTGAGAGGAATGGTCAAATTCAGCCCGCCAAATCCCATAGCGTCTGCTCCAATGACTGCATCTTTAAGCCTGGACCGGCTGACGCGAAAGGCATGATAACATCCATCCATGCCCAGGGCCCGAAAGGCGGCATTCTGCATGGCTGGAGAGAGGCTGTGCTCGATTGGATCGCCAAAGATTCCGAAGATCTTCATTTTTTCATGTGCTCCTATGATCCAGATTCTCGGCCTGAATTATTAACAGGGTAATTTTGATGCTCTAGAGGATATTCCAGATATGCAGCATGTACCAGGCAACTCCTCCCGCAATGGCTCCAAAGGCAGTAGCTGTCAGGTTCACCCCGTTATTGCTCAGGGTGTCCCGGCTCTGCAGGGTCGCTCCCAGTAAGCTGTCGAAGTTGGTGCCCAGGAATCCAGCAGCTGCCCCGATAACGATTCCTAAGAGTCCAGTCATCCCGCTTATCGCGGCCAAAATGCCGATGATCAGTGCGCCGAGCAGCGATGCCCCCTCGCCAAGCAGCGTCACCCCTCCATCGACACCCGGCTCAGTCTCCTTAAGAGTGGTAATCATCCTGGGCTTGGAGCTGCTGGTCTCTCCGATCTCGCTGGCCAGGGTATCGCCATTGGCCGTGGCCACAGATCCGATGAAGGCGTATACGAACAGGTCATTTCCGTAGATACCATAGAATACTGCCATGGCCAGCGGTACCAGGCTGTTGCTAAAGACGTTCTTGTAGCCTCGCGCTCCTCCATGTGACTGGGCTATCCCTAGCTTCTCCTTTTTAGCATATCCGTAACGAGTGAACCCGCCACCCATCAGATAGAAGATCAAGAGAAGCAAAAACCAGCTCAAGCCAGCGAAGATTATAACCAGAAAACCGACTATGGTCTCGCTGATCACGGCAGATGCGTCTGCCGCCTTAGCCCAGTAAGCGCCCACTCCTAAAATGAGGGCGAAAAGGCATATGAGTATGATTGTATGCAGCTCCGGGAATGGATAGCGGAAGGAGAAAAGCCACATCACCATGGCGGTTCCGAAGGGAACGGCAAAGTCTCTCATCCTGGATGCCTGATTTAGAAATGTGCCGGAAAGACCACCCAGGACAGCTAGGAACATAGCGCTCTCCTTGGGAATAGTACCCGCGGAGATCCAGATCGCGAGGGGATAGCCCAAAGCTACAGTGATGAGAAGATGAGCTATGCTTCCTGTTAAGGAACTAAACCTCAGATAGCCCAATGAGGCAAAGGTGGAGGCCACAAAAGAGATAGCAATAACATACAAAGGAAGATCGATGCTCATCTGGGCGAGAACAGGCCTAATGATCAGGAGAAAACCCAGGGTTGCCGCAAGCAAACGGGTGCTCTTCTCCATAAAAAAAGCCGCCGCCAGAGCGATTACTGTGAACGGCCAGGCATAAGGCAGAAGCAATGCCATAAGTCCTATGGCCAGCCTGGCGGCGTTCTCGCGGTTCATGCAGTACAAATCAATTTCATCGCAAAAATACTTTGCCTATGGAAAACCAGTGATGAATTGATGATTCACCGCCTGTATGAAAAGCTCCTAGAGATGCGCATATCCAAGGCCAATCTCCCTGGCTGCATTGCCGTAGTCCTC
Source organism: Methanothrix sp. (assembly GCA_011620785.1). Taxonomy (GTDB): domain Archaea; phylum Halobacteriota; class Methanosarcinia; order Methanotrichales; family Methanotrichaceae; genus Methanothrix. Next base: position 22,532 of record WOYM01000071.1, read on the forward strand.
AGCTCAGGGGATCTATTTGATGTGGGCCTGGATAAGCTGAGGGATATCATCGAGTGGAGCAGATCGATGGGTCTTGCTTCACTCGTCCTTTACATCAATGATAACGAGCCCACCCTCTGCCAGAAGATCGCAGACACCCTGCGGAGCTCTCCCGCTCAAATCTCTCTGCACACAGCAGATGCAGATCTGCTTACAGGTTCCGGCGGGAGGATGAGGGTTGCCGTCTCTTTAGGATATGGGGGCAAAAGAGAGGTGACTGAGGCTTTCCGAGATCTGCTCAGTGAGGTGGAAGAGGGAAGGCTGATTCCTGAGGATATAGATGAAAAGGCAATAGAATCCCGTCTTCGCTTCAGCCAGAAGCCAGATCTGGTGATAAGGGCGGGAGGAAAGCAGCTGAGCGACTTCATGATCTGGCAGGCGGCCTATTCAGAGCTTTATTTCACCGATGTCAACTGGCTAAGGCTGCGCAAGATAGATTTTCTCCGTGCCATCAGAGATTATCAGGGGCGAGAGAGGCGCTTCGGCCGCTGATCATTTATTTTCCCGCCTGGGAATATCCTTTGAGGCGAGAATGCAGAGAAATCGGGCAGGGATTATCTCTGATATAACGATATCATCGTTTACAGTCATCATCTTCACCCCTGCCTCTCTGGCCGGGGCGGCATCCACCTGGATTACCTTCGGATTCCCAGTGCGGTAGCCTGCCACCTCCCAGGCCTTATTTGGGGTGGTTGATAGATGGACATACCTCTGGGACGCGGACTTGAGGCCGATCTCCAGGATCCTGTCTGCCTCCTCCTCGCTCGCTCCGTAATATAGCCTGGGAAGATGGCATTCCGGATGGTCCAGTTCTATGTCCATAGAGTGACCGTATCTGGCCCTGATCCTCTGATTTGAGATCTCATATCTCTGCTTGGGATCGGATTGAGCAAGGGCGATAACCATCTCTTTGCTCGCCCAGCGATGTCTTTTTTGAACCACCTCTCCCAGCTTTGAGAGGTCAACCCAGCCTCGAGAGTCCATCTCCAGGCCCAGATCAAGGGGAAAATGCCGAAGGCCCCCCGCTACCAGTCTGCCTAGCTGCTCCGTCCTGGCCTCATCCAGAATGAGCTGACCGGCAAGTCCGCACTCACAATGCTCTCCTCTGAAAAATCCGTGCTGAGGGCAACGCTTGATCATCAGTAGACCTCCTCTGTCATCATGAATAGCCTTTCGCATAGATATAGCTGACTGCTCCCTGTTAAAAATTTCAATCGGAAAAATCAAAGACCTGCATTTCAGGAAGCAAAGCCTCAAATATGTCCGTTTTGAATAAACTATTATGCCCGGTTCGAAGGATGTCGAGAAGAGAATATGCCGGATGCTCGATATGAATGAAGAGGAGCTGATGGCCGAGCTGGAAAGTTCTTTTATTTTGTCTGATGACTGCGATGAGAGGATCAAAACCAGCTTGGAAGAGATGATGCAAGAAGTGGACAGGCTCCTATTGAAGATCGATCAGCTGGAAGAGGACGAGTCTGAGATCAGCAACTGGGAATCAAATCAGGAGTGAATGCATTTGGACTCTCTTCCCGATATTCAAGCCTGCGAGCCAGATTTTCCTTTCAATCTAACCAGGGTGGGTGTTACCGGCGTCAAGAAGCTGATTAAAGTCGAGAGAGGGAGCGACGAGAGGCCAGTGGTCCTGATTTCCAATTTCGAGGTGTTCGTCGACCTTCCATCCGACCGCAAGGGTGCCAACCTCTCCCGGAACTTCGAGGCCATAGATGAGGTTCTCGAGGATGCCATAAACCGGCCGGTTTATGAGATCGAGGAGCTGTGCGGCGAGATCGCCAAGAGGCTTCTTGCCCGGCATGAGTATGCAACCAGGGCAGAGGTGAAGATGAAGAGCGAGTACATTGTTCGCAGACAGACGCCCTTCACAAAGGTCACCTGCCAGGAGGTAGTGGACATATTTGCGGAGGCGGTGGCAAGAGCAGGTCCAACCGGATGTCTGAGAAAGACGGTAGGTGCAGAGGTCATGGGGATGACTGCATGTCCCTGTGCTCAGGAGATCATGAAAGATCAGGCTCGGGGTGAGCTGATCAAAGCCGGCCTATCCGAAGAGGTCGCTTTAGATGTTTTGAGCCGATTGCCTGTGGCCACCCATAACCAGCGAGGCAGAGGCAGCATCTCTGTAGAGGTGCGCGACAGGCGTTGCGTCTCTATTGACAGGATCATCAAGATCATCGAGGAGTCCATGAGCTCCAAGGTTTATGGCCTGCTCAAAAGGCCTGACGAGGCCTTAGTGGTGAGCCAGGCGCACAGCAATCCCAAGTTCGTAGAGGACTGCGTCAGGACTATGGCTCAGAAGACGGTGGAGGCTTTCAGCGATCTGCCGGATGATGCTGCAGTGACGCTGAAACAGATCAATGAGGAGAGCATCCATCAGCATAATGCTTTCGCTGAGAGGACTGCCACCATGGGCGAGCTGCGAGCAGAGCTGGCCTGCCTGAAGGTTTAAATGCCTTTGAGTTGATTAATATGGAAATTGACAAGATCGCCGGCCCCCTTCGCAAGGTGCTGCGAGAGAGGGAGATCATCGCTCGATGTGAGCTATTGCTTCGTACCTATGATATCGTCAGGACAGCGGATTTGAGCGAGGAGGAGCGAGAAGAGCTGCAAAAGACCGTAGGCAAGAAGATAGCTCCCGGCATATTTGTTAGCATTATGAGCAAGGAGCCAGCGTTTTTCGATCTGCCAAGGCTGGATACCTTCACCCAGATGGATGGGCGGATATTCCACTTCCTGCATACAAAAAAGTACAGCAAGCAGGACTTCGCCGAGGCCAACCGCAAATTCCTCAATTCAATGCCCGAGCTGAGGAGGATCATGTATCAGAGCCTGAAGGATCTCCTGGCGGAGTTCATGAGCGATGCAGGATACAGACTGACCTCAGAGGAAACTGGGGAGATGGTGTTCAGCACGCCGGAGAGGAAGGTCAGGGCCTTTGTGGCAACGAGCGTGAGGTCGCTGGATATAGATAAGTGCCGGGGAGAGCAGGGCGAGGATGTGGTGGCCCTGGTGCCCAGCGGAGAGAATTTGGAGCCTTTTGTGCAGTTCTACCAGGAGAATGGCCCAGAGGCAGAGGAAAGAGAGATTCAGATATGGGTGACCAACATGGAGAAGGGCAGCATAGACCCCTTTGTGGGTTATACCATGGACCTGGATATCTACAATCAATTTGAAAATCCGCGCCTGGCGGAGATGGTGAGAAGCAACTGGAGCCGGAGAAAGTAGTTCTAATTCGATTAAATTGAATGACTGAATATTATTATAAACTGATTGACTCCGATACTCGCTTCTAAAGCAAGTATTAAATAGAATAAACGCGCTAAAATCTGCAAGCAACAGATCAAAAGTTGATCGGGAGTGGGGTACAATGAAGGGAATAATTAGGCATTTTCTATTGGCAATGGCGGTGTTCTTGATCACTACGAGTATCTCCCTTGCTCTTGTAGGCGATGTGGATGAATCTGATCTTTACATGCAGTCGGACCAAGGCCTGTCAGGCACCGCCTCAGAGAATAGCGGTGGGCGATCGGCAAGCATAGAAGGAACTGGCCCGGTTGGAGCTTATATTCCTTATCAAGGGAGCTCATCAACCCAGTCGCCATATCAGAAAGGCTATGCCGAAGGCTTTGCAGAGCCGTCGGAGTCTTCATCCGTTTCTGCTACTTCATCATCGCAAGGATCGTTATATCAAGCGCCATGGATTGGCGGACCGGTCGAGGATCGGATGACTGCCGAATCGCTCGGATTCTCTATCCCCAAGGCGGAGAGCTTTTCGCCTGATGAAAGCCTGAACTTCGTATCACATCCAATTCCTACGATGACTGCAGGTGACGCTTATGGTCAGGATGGTTCAGCTATGCTGGGCTTCATGGCCGGCTCAGGGATCAGCAAGGCAACCAGCTCCAATGTGGGCTCGACCGGGTGGTACTATCCGGGCCTGGTCACATCTTCAAACCGGTTCTATGTTCAGACCGCTTCCGGTCTGGCAACAGTGGCTGGTTGCAGCTACAGAGGATACCTGCCCCTGTGGGCAGAGATCAAGTCGAAGGGGTATTTCTTCGTCTACGAGTGGTATCCGAAGACGTCCACCCCACTGGTCAGATCGTGGGGCTGGTCAGTTCCGGGCTGCAAGAAGGGCTGGTTTACCGGCGATGTTCCCGGCTGGCATGTAATAAGCTACTGCTGCGGTGCCTGGTCCAACTATATCTATATCTATGTCTATCCTTCAATGTACAGCTCAATCCCGTCTTCATCATCGTCCGGCTATCTGGCAGGCGACGGATCTGCCATTCAGCCCACGATGCCATCTGCCCTGCCATCTGCCGGGCAGTCACCCATCCAGCCATCCATGCAGCCATCATTGCCTGCTGGAGCGCCAACACCGCCTGACATCTATTCCGAGAATATTGCCCTTCCCAATTACAGCTTGTATCGGCCAGCCACCGGTCAGACTGGAAAGACTCTTGCCACGCCCACCGCTGGTGGCAGCACATCTGCCCAGACCACAACCTCCTTCACCACATCCACTCTGATAACCGAAGGAGTCTACGGAAACTGTCCTTATGTGGACGATAGCGGCCGCTGCCAGGAAAATATGATCTCAAAAGGCCCTGATGGGCCGAGCAATTACGCCTCCCACAGCAGCAAAGCAGTATTTCCAAAGCCATCCAAATGTAGATGCAATGAGTACTATGTCCTCAATTGCAATGACGATATAGATACCGTAGCGGGCGTATATTGCGGTGACTGGCTACCCCTCTGGTCCAAGACAAGCCGTTCTGGAGAGTACTGGTCCTATGAGTGGAAGATATGCCATACTGGTGGCAATGGCTGCAATCCCGAGGTCAAAAACTTCGGCTACAAGACGTCTGGCTGGTACCAGACCTGGTTTAGGGGAAGCGAGCCAGGCTGGCATATACTGAGCTACTACTGCAATGATTGGTCCAATTACATCTACGTCTACGTCTGGCCAGCAGATTAGTCTTTCATTGCTCTATCGGGCTGGCCGGCAATCCTTGGCCAGGCCGGCTCGAAATGGCATTTGAATAAGATCATTTCAGGATCTTTATGGCCTCATCAGCGTTCTTGCCTTTGTTTACTATGGCCGCTATAGCCCGGGTCATCTTCACCGGATCTTTATGCTGGAAGACGTTCCTGCCTATGGCCACTCCGCGCGCGCCAGCCTGTAGCGCTCCTTCGATCATCTTCAAGAACTCCATGTCTGTCTCGGTCTTGGGACCGCCTGCTATGACCACTGGCACCGGGCAGCCCTTGACCACCTTACGGAAGCTGTCGGGATCGCCAGTGTAGTTGGTCTTGATGATGTCCGCTCCCAGCTCCGCTCCCGCCCGGGCAGCGTGGGCTACCACTTCCACATCATTGGGATTGGCTATGTTCTTGCCCCGAGGGTACATCATGGCCACCAGCGGCATGCCCCAGAAGTCGCAGCGCTCGCTAACGCATCCCAGGATGCTCAGCTGATCGGACTCGGTCTCAGAGCCGATATTGATATGAACGGATACAGCATCAGCGCCCATCTTGAGGCACTCTTCCACCAGGCAGACCTGGACTTTGTTGTTGGGATCAGGACCTAAGGAGGTGGAGGCACTCATGTGCACAATCAGTCCCACATCCTGGCCGTAGCCGCGATGACCGTGCCTGACCATTCCCTTCTGCTGCAGCACGGCATTGGCTCCGCCCTTGGCCACCTTGTTCACCATCTCCGGGAGGTCGACCAGGCCCTGGATGGGGCCTACAGATATGCCATGGTCCAGTGGAATGATGACTGTGTTCCCGCTGTCTCTATCCATTATCCTCTCAATTCTGACTCTCTTGCCAATCTCACTCAAATCCAATCACCTAATCATGCTAACACGTAGCATGCTAGCACATAACATATATAAGGATTGCGATTGGGTCAAAAAAAAGGGACTATTGAGTCGAAGCCGAACTATGCCAAATCTGAAGATATTGAATCGAAAATCTCTTTCGTTGTTTCCCAAGGAAGATCAGATCCAATTACACATACAACAGTCGCTAAAACGCCATCATAGCCATCAACTTCATATTCCTCCATGGTCATTTCTCGGCTGCCGTGAATCATATCCGATTTCTGAATGCAATGCTCAATGCCTGTTGATTGATCCCTTTCAGAGATAGGTTCATCCATCGGCTCCGAGGCGCTCATTTGATGGACTTCCAGCATAATCTGGCCTAATGTATCATCGATTATTATGTTTGCAGGTGTGATCTCATATTGAAAACGGATATCTTTTTCCTCGTGATCCATTGAGATGACACTCTCCTTCTCTATCGTATAAGAACCAATATTTTCCAGGTCCAATGAGATGGTGGCGGGACCCAATGTGATCGTCTCCCCCGACGCAATAGCTATTGCTGGTGTTGCGGCGATCAGGAATAGCATGACAAGAAAATTAGCTATCTTCATTTATGTGCCTCTTGCGAATTTTTAATTAGATTCTGATTGTCAAATATTTATAGACATGGTACAGACCCTGAAAGAGAATGCTCTAAAGAGGACAGCTCGAAAAATATATCCGAAATAATCTATGTCCCCGTAAGCTGACGGTTGCAGCCACATTTCTGCCATGAAAAGCCTGCCTTCATCACATAAACACAGGCTGGAAGCCCCGCTCTTCAGGGCGGGGAGGAAAGCCGT
>WOYM01000116.1:0-81249 GCA_011620785.1 Methanothrix sp.
TTGGATTGTCTCCAAATGCTAACCATAAGACTAGCCAGCTAAACACGTACGAATAGTTAAACCTATGATATTTATATGCTTTTCGCTATTAACTACTTAAATAATTTTTTAATTAATAAATAAATTAAAATGAATACGCAAATTTTCCGGGTGGAAGCATCAGATGCTCATCAATTGCTGCCGCTGGCAAGATTGGTCGGTGCCAGCCCTCTCTTATCATGAAATATCTGCAATTGAAGGGGAATTAGAATTATTTTTTGCAGGATGAGAACAATGTCAAAAGTGATAGCGGGGAGTAGATTTGAACTACTGGTCTACGGGTTATGAGCCCGTCGGGATATCCTGACTACCCTACCCCGCTTCATATGGGACATACTCAGTGATTTATACTTGCTTATAAGGCTTGCGTATAGAAGCTATCGCCACTTGCCTGGATAGACCCATATGGAGCATCGTCCTGCTCTCACTTCCCTTGAATTGACCTTGCCCAGAGATGCCGTTTGGAATGGGCGCGATTGATTCAGCCCTGGATTGGTTGGCAAGCATTTGTCTGCAGGGATTCGTTAAGCTGAGACTCGTTTACTTAATGTATCACCTGTTCAATCATCTCTTATGCTGCTGATGGGCGCAGACGAGGCAGGAAAAGGGCCTGTTATTGGTTCCATGTTCGTAGCTGGACTGGTGATCGATGAGGAGAGGTTTTTTGACCTTGCCGCCCTGGGGGTGAAGGACTCCAAGATGCTCTCGCCAGCGAAGAGGGAGGCTCTGGCGAGAAAGATCACCACCATTGCTACCGATCAATACATTCTAGAGGTCAGGGCGGAGGTGATCGACGAACTGCGCCTGGTTATGACCATGAATGATATCATGGTGAGAAGCTTCTCCCAGGTGGTGGGACGACTGCATGCCGATAGGGCGATTCTCGATGCCGCTGATGTTAATGCGGAGAGGTTTGCCCGGGCAGTTCGCTATCATTCGAAAACCAGCATGGATCTGATCGCAGAGCATAAGGCAGACCAAAGGCATCATGTCGTCTCTGCCGCCTCAATTCTGGCCAAGGTGCGCAGGGACCAGTCCATGCGGGAGCTGGAGAGCGAGATGCACTGCAAGATCGGGAGTGGATATCCTCATGATCGCGATACTATCGCCTTTCTCTCGGAGTGGGTTCGAGAGAATAATGACCTCCCTCCCTGCGCCAGGCATAGCTGGACAACGGCACAACGCATCAAAGCTAGTTTTATATAGGCCGCCTGAAATCAAGATGCCTAAGAAGGGATCAAATGGATATAGAGGATACTTTGCTCATGATTCCAGGGCCGGTCAAGGTCGCACCACGAGTGTTGCGCGCCATGTCCAAGCCCATGATCAGCCATAGAAGCGGCGAGTTCGGAGCCATTTACAGCGAGTGCGCCGAACTGCTCAAGGAGTTCTTCCAGACCAAGAACCAAATCGCGATAATGACCGGCAGCGGAACGCTGGGCATGGATGCGGCCGTAGCCGGCATCATCGGTCATGAGGATAAGATAGTCACCATATCCAACGGCAAATTCGGCGAGCGATTCACTGAGATCGGCGAGCGATATGGCAAGTGTGTGCCAGTGAAGTTCGACTGGGGCATGCCATTTGATCTGGATAGGGTCGAGGCCGCCCTGGAAGAGGGAGCCAAAGCGGTGGCCATGGTCCATAATGAGACCTCAGTGGGCCTGACCAACCCCGCGAAAGAGGTGGGACGGCTGGCAAAGAAGTACGATGCGGCATTCATAGTGGACGGCATATCCTCCATCGGCGGCAATGAGTTCCTCACCGATGAGTGGAACATTGACATCGCCATCACTGGCTCGCAGAAGGCTCTGGCTGTGCCCCCGGGCCTAGCGGTGGTATCCGTCTCCCCCAGAGCAGAGGAGAGGTTCCTTGCCCAGAGCGCAAGCTACTATGCCGACCTGAAGGCCCATCTGAAGAGCGCGAGAAAGAGCCCGGCTCAGACTCCGTTCACACCCGCGGTGCCACTGTTCTTCGCCATGCAGGAGGCCTTGCATATGGCGGCCGAGGAGGGATTTGCCGCCCGGAGAGAGAGAGCAACAAAGCAGGCGGAATCGGTTCGATCTGCTGCCAAGGCACTGGGGATAGAGCTCTTCCCCCAGACCAATGAGAACTCTCATTACTCCAATACAGTGACCGCTATGAAGATGCCTGAGGGCGTGAGCGATGACAAGCTGCGCGGCGGCATGAAGAAGAAGGGAGTCATCGTCTCCGGTGGCCAAGAGCAGCTCAAGGGCAAGATCTTCCGCATCGGTACCATGGGAGTCTGCTCTAGCGGCGACCTCTTGAGGACTATTCAGACCCTGGAGCTGATCCTGCTCAAAGAGGGCAATATCCACTCCTGCGGCGTAGGAGTGGAGGCGATGAACAGAGTGCTGGACAGCTGATTGCTCTGCACTAAAATATTTTTGGTCGAAGATCAAAGCCTACAGAGAAAAGCATACTTCTACCATCTGGCAGAGGGAACGGGAAGCATAGCACGAAAGCGATTCCCTGATCTGGATTCACATGAGCGGCTTGCGGAATCCCTGGTGGCCATCCGTTCACTGGGCCTGAGAGCAGAGGATCTGAAGCTCATGGCTGAAGAAGGCCAAAGTGATCTGATCTCCCTTCAGCAACCCTCTCCTCAGCGGCAAGGATTGAGGAGATCAGGCAAAATCTATTCAGACCATTTCAAAGCATTTAAATAATGACGTGTGGAAACCATCAATGTATATCAGACAGCATCTCAGCATAAAGATGGAGTGTCCCAGATGAAGATCAAGTACTTGCTCGACGAGGAAGAGATACCCAAAAAGTGGTACAACGTAGCCGCAGATATGCCAACGCCCTTGAAACCGCCTCTGAATCCAGGAACGCTAAAGCCGCTAACTGCCCAGGATATGGAAGCGATCTTTCCCAAAGCGCTTATCCAGCAAGAGATGAGCACTGAGCGCTGGATAGATATCCCAGAGGAGGTACGCGAGATCCTCAAGCTATGGAGGCCCACTCCCCTTTATCGGGCCGCTTCCCTGGAGAAGGCGCTCAAGACCCCTGCAAAGATATACTATAAATATGAGGGTGTGAGCCCCGCCGGTAGCCATAAGCCAAATACCGCCATCCCTCAAGCCTACTACAATATGAAGGAGGGAATAGAGAGGCTGGCGACGGAGACCGGAGCCGGGCAGTGGGGCTCGGCCCTGAGCCTGGCCACTTGCTTATTCGGCCTACAGTGCACAGTTTATATGGTCAGATCAAGCTTCGATAGCAAGCCCTACCGCAAGAGCGCCATGCGGGTTTGGGGCGCTGAATGCCTATCTAGCCCCTCGGACCGGACGAACTTCGGCCGGCAGATTAGGGAAAAGATGCCTGACACGCCGGGAAGCCTGGGAATAGCCATATCTGAGGCGGTGGAGGATGCAGCAAGCCATGATAACACCAACTATTCATTGGGATCGGTCCTAAACCATGTCCTGCTCCACCAGACCATCGAGGGCCAGGAGCTGAAAAAGCAGTTCGATATGACTGAGGACTATCCCGATGTGATGTTCGGCTGCTGCGGTGGAGGGAGCAACTTCCCAGGAATGGTCTTCCCCTTCATTCCCGATAAACTAAAGGACAAAAAGGACCTGCGAATGGTAGCCTGCGAGCCCACAGCCTGCCCTACCCTAACCGAAGGGCTCTTTGCTTATGACTACGGCGATACCGCAGGCATGGCGCCGGTGATCATGATGTACACCCTGGGCCATGATTTCATTCCACCGGGCATTCACGCAGGCGGCCTGCGCTACCATGGAGATGCACCACTGCTCAGCAATCTGGTGCACGACGGCCTGATCGAGGCCACTGCTCTGCAGCAGAATGAGGTCTTCGAGGCAGCCACCCTCTTCGCCCGCACCGAAGGCATAATCCCCGCCCCTGAGGCCTCTCATGCCATCAAGCCGGCCATTGATGAGGCTCTGAAGTGCAAGAAGACGGGAGAGGAAAAGGTGATCTTCATATCCCTGAGCGGCCACGGCCACTTCGACCTGTCGGCATATGATGCCTACAACGATGGCAAGCTGGTGGATTATATATATCCAGTCGATCTGGTAAAGCAGTCCCTGGCCAAGCTGCCTAAACCCTGATCCAAGAAGGAAAAAGCGCGAAGAAGCAAGATTGAGCAAGAAGTGAGAGGAAGAGCAGGACATAATGGCAGCCGGTAAAGGGCGCATTGGCTTTCTGGTCAATCCCATTGCCGGCATGGGCGGGCCGGTAGGCCTCAAAGGGACCGACGGGCTGGCAGAGGAAGCAATAGCTATGGGAGCCAGGCCCAGGGCAGTGGAGAGGGCCAAGGCGTGCCTTGATCTCCTTTCCAAAGAGAGGGATGCCATTCTTTTTTTTACTGCCAGCGGCTCTATGGGCGAGAGCTGTCTAGAAGAGTGCGGCCTGGACTATAAGGTGGTATATTCCGCTTTGCCCGTCACCAGCTCTAAGGACACCATCAGGACATGCCAGGCTTTTTTGGATGAGGGGGTGGATCTCATTTTATTTTGCGGCGGCGATGGCACTGCCAGGGATGTAGCGGGAATAGCAGGCAGCACCCCTATACTTGCAATTCCCGCTGGTGTAAAGATGCATTCTGGGGTTTTTGCCGCCAGCCCTCAGGCAGCAGCCGATCTGGTGATGCGATTTCTAAATGGAGAGCTGAATCTAAGGGATACGGAGATCGTGGATGTAGACGAGGAACTCTACCGGGCAGGGATTCTCCAGACAAAGCTGTATGCTCTGGCCAAGACACCCTACCTCCCCGTTCTGGTAGCGGAGCGAAAAAGGATCTATAGCTCAGTCCAGGAAGATGAGTTCAAAGATCAGATCGCCTTGTTCGCCAGCGAGTTCATGCAAGACGGCTCAGCATATATAATCGGGGCAGGAACCACAACCAGCCGAATAGCCGATGTCCTTGGAATAAAAAAAACACTTCTGGGAGTAGATGTGGTTCAGGACGGAAGGCTGTTGATACGGGATGCCTCTGAAGAGGAGCTTCTGGGATTACTTGATAGGGTGAAGAGTGTCAAGATCATCCTTTCGCCGATAGGGGCTCAGGGTTTTATAATAGGGAGAGGAAGCCAGCAGATAAGCGCAGCTCTTCTGCGCCGGGTGGGCCTGGACAATTTGATAATAATCTCCACCCCTCATAAGCTGGCTGAGATCCCTTATCTTCTGGTTGACACGGGTGATGTGGATCTGGATGTTGCTCTGGCCGGAAAAAGACAGGTTGTCACCGGCTATAGAATCGCCCAGATGAAAGAGACCCTCGCCGCCTCAAGACTGAAGGCGTTATAACGACCTGAATTGCTATAAACTCAGCTTCCGCCTGAAAAGTGTTCCCAGGCCTGGATTATATAATCACCATAGAGAAGCCAGATCAGCACAAATATCCCAAAAATAACGTAGAGGTTGGTGATATACACCAACCACTGCAGAAGACGCATCTTCTTCTCAGGCGTCCCAAACCAGTCTTCAGATTTTCGCTCAAACCAGTTGCCCATTGCTTCAGGTTTACGCATCAGCCATGGCAGCGGCTGCAATCTCCGCTTCCTTCTTGGCCAGTTCTGCTGCGGCTTTCCTCTCGGACTTGCGCTTGAGCATCTTCATCTTGACCAGATTGTCCCTTTCCATCTCCTCCAGGGCCATGGAGATGAACTTGATGGTTAGCTTGAGGTCAGGAACCACCTTGAACTCCAGAGCATTGACACGCCTCTTAGTGCTATCGATATCCTCGACGAGCCTTATCATGGCGGTCTCTACCTCTGCAGCCAGGATGATCTTATCCAGCAGGACCTCATAGGCATCCGCAGCTTCATCAATTGCAGCACTGGTCCCAATTACGCCGTAGCCTCGCTCGTACATCTTCTTCTGCACGGCTTCAGCCTCGATCTTGGGAACCACTACGCCCATGATGTTTCGGGACTCGAGCTGGATGGTTGGCTCTTTTTGCAGGGAGTAGGCCACGCTTCCGATGGCAACTGTTCCCTCGATGGCCATGGCCATTTGAAGCCTCTGTTCAGCTATGACCAGAGCTTCGACCAGCTCTTTCCGGACTGTCTTGGCCTTATTCAGCACCTCGAAGAACTCGATCATGAGGCCGTCTCGCTTCATTTTAAGGAGCGAGTGGCCAGTTTGAGCTACCTTCATTCGTTTCTTGAGAGCGATCAGGACCGCCCTGGTCGGTTTCGTTCCAGGAATTACGGGCATGATCTCACTTCTTCGCCGTGCTTGCGTACTTGGGATGATACTGCTTGATGTATTTGTCGTCAATCCTGGTGAGCATCGCTTCCGGAAGGTCGGCCAGGAGATCCCATCCGATCTGGAGGGTCTCGAATATGGACCTATCCTCATCTCTGCCCTGGTTGACGAATCTTCTCTCGAACTTGTCGGCGAACTCCAGGACCAATTTATCGCGTTCAGAGAGAGCCTCTTTGCCCACGATAGCCGCCAGGCCGCGCAGATCGTTGCCCTCTGCATAATAAGCATAGAGCTGATCGGACACTGCTCTGTGATCCTCTCGAGTATGGCCTTTTCCGATACCGGAGTTCATCAGCCGGCTTAAGCTGGGCCTTATGTCGACGGGCGGATAGATGCCCTTTCTGTGCAGCTCTCGGGAGATGAGGATCTGACCCTCGGTGATGTATCCGGACAGGTCCGGAATGGGGTGGGTGATGTCGTCGCCGGGCATGGTCAGGATGGGGAACTGGGTGATGGATCCCTTCTTGCCCTTGATGATCCCTGCTCTCTCGTACTGGCAGGCCAGGTCGGTGTACATGTAACCTGGGTAGCCGCGTCGTCCGGGCACCTCTTCACGAGCTGCGCCCATCTGCCTGAGCGACTCGCAATAGTTGGTCATGTCCGTGTAGATGATGAGCACGTGCATGTCCAGATCGAATGCCAGGTACTCGGCGGTGGTCAGCCCCAGCCTGGGGGTGAGAATCCTCTCTACAGCCGGGTCATCGGCCAGGTTGAGGAAAACCACTGCCCTCTCCAGAGCGCCGGTTCTCTCGAAGTCAGCCAGGAAGTGCTGAGCCTCTTCGTTGGTGATGCCCATGGCGCAGAAGATAACTGCGAAGGACTCCGCCTCGCCCAGAGCCTTGGCTTGCCTGGCGATCTGCAGAGCAAGGTCGTTGTGAGGCAGACCAGCGCCCGAGAAGATGGGCAGCTTCTGGCCGCGCACCAGGGTATTTGTGCCATCGATAGTTGAGATGCCCGTCTGGATAAATGCACGGGGCTTCTCACGGGAAGCTGGATTGATGGCAGCTCCTGCAATATCTCTCAATACATCGGGTACGATCTCAGGGCCGCCGTCTCTGGGCCTTCCAGATCCGGACAGAACGCGTCCCACTATGGCGGGAGACAATGGCATCTTGATGACGTCTCCGGTGAAACTGACGGCAGAATCCTTGGACAGACCACCGGTTCCCTCGAATATCTGAATAACCACGATGTCATCAGAGGAATCCAGCACCTGTCCTCTTTTCAGATCTCCGCCAGTTCTGATCTCGACGAGCTCCATGTAGCCCACTGGCTCGGTCTTCTCCACGAAGATGAGTGGTCCGGAGATCTCAGTAATCGTCTTGTATTCCTTTGTCATTTTGAACCCTCCTCACTTCAGCGCCTTAAACTCGGCATCCATCTGAGTCAGAACCTCTGCCAGTATGGGCTCATACTCAGCTTCCAGTCTTACCTTGGCCAGAGCATCCTTGGATGGAACAGATGTAATCTGCCCAACAGATATGCCTTTCTGGACTGCCTCGAAGGCGTAGTCCCTGTACTTCAGGATGGCTTCCAACAGGTCGAACTGCTTCTTGTAGGGAGAGAAGGTATCAACGGGGTGGAATGCGCTCTGTGCCAGCCAGAAGTTGATGATCATCCTGGCTACTTCCAGTGTGACCTGCTGATCCTCAGGCAGCGCATCGGATCCTACGAGCATCACAATCTCTTCCAGCTCGGCGTTCTCCTGCAGTATAGCCATGGCCCGTCTCTTGTTCTTGTTCCAGTCAGCGCTGACGTTCTCTACGAACCAGGGCTCGAGGTCCAGGTCGTATAGCGAGTAGGAATCCAGCCAGTTGATGGATGGGAAGTGCCTGCGTTGTGTCAGCTTGGAATCAAGAGCCCAGAATACCTTGACCATTCTCAGTGTGTTCTGAGTAACGGGCTCGGTGAAGTCTCCGCCGGCCGGGGACACGGCGCCTACAATGCTAACGGAACCCTGTCCGCCATTTAAAACCTCGGCACGTCCGGCACGCTCATAGAAGTCGGCAAGTCTGGCACCCAGGTATGCGGGATATCCTTCCTCACCAGGCATCTCTTCCAGACGAGAGCCCATCTCTCTCATGGCCTCTGCCCACCGGGAGGTGGAGTCAGCGGTCATCAGCACATCGTAGCCCATATCTCTGTAATACTCTGAGGTGGTCATTCCGGTGTAAACAGAAGCCTCACGAGCAGCCACAGGCATGTTGGAGGTATTGGCGTAAACGATAGACCTCTCCATCAGAGGCCTGCCGGTTCTGGGGTCCTGCAGCTCGGGGAACTCGTGCAGCAGGTCGGCCATCTCATTGCCGCGTTCGCCGCAGCCCACATAGACCACAATGTCGACATCTGCCCACTTGGACAGAGTCTGCTGCATAACCGTCTTTCCGGTTCCGAATCCACCGGGAATGGCTGCCGTTCCACCTTTTGCCAGGGAGAAGAATCCGTCTATAACCCTCTGTCCTGTTCTCAGGGGAATGGTGGGTGCCAGTTTTTCTGTCACGGGTCGGGCCCGTCTTACCGGCCACTTATGCATCATGGAGAGCTTGGTTCCGTCCTCTAAGACCGCAACGGTCTCTTCGACGGTAAAGTTTCCATCATAGATCTCCTTGATGGTACCGCCCTTTAGGTTGGGTGGGACCATGATCTTATGTTTGATGAGAAGTTGCTCCTGAACCTCGCCGATAGCCTGGCCGGGCTTGACAGTATCGCCCTTTTTCACTACGGACTTGAACTCCCACTTCTTCTTGTGGTCGATGCCGTCAACGAACAGACCCCGGCTGATGAAATCTCCGGATGCCTCTGCCAGCTTGGGTAGCGGCCTTTGAATACCGTCGTAAATCTGGGTCAGAATGCCTGGTCCCAGTTGTGCTACGAGAGGAGCGCCTGTCTCCTTGACGGGCTCGCCAGGCCTGACGCCGCCCGTATCCTCGTATACTTGAATGATATGTTTATTGCCGGAAATGCCGATGACTTCGCTCATCAGACCTTCCTCACCGACCAAGACCAGGTCGTACATGGAAGCCTTCAGACCCGTAGCCTGAACTAGTGGTCCGGCAACTCGCTTAATTTTCCCTACTTCCATAAATCAACACCTATTGCCCTTTTAATCTTCTCTCTCATCTCTGTGCTCTGCTCGGTTCCGATGGTAATCATGGTAGGCTTGATAGACTCGGATAACTGCTCCTGAAGCCTCTTGGGCAGCTTATTATAATCCGATTGCTTCAACACCAGAATTCCAACATTGGAATCGGCCATGACATCGCCAATCTTTGAGACCATCTCATCTTCCGTGTTGGCAGCATATGACTTCTTGACTCCTGCCAGATTGAACCCGAGGACACTCTCGCTTCCACCTACAAAAGCAATCTCCATTTTAGGCCACCACCAATTGTTCCTCTATGAGTTCAGAGGGGAGTTCAGCTTCCTTGCCCCTAACGATCTTTCTGATGTTGGAAACCTCTGTCTCTTTGCTTACCATATATCCGAGCACCGGCAGGATGGATAGCGGATGATAATTGGAAAGAGCCCATGCATACCGTATGAGATAAGCCTTTAACCTGGCTTCGACTCTGCTAACGGCGTCAAGATCTGATGTTGCGATATCGGATATTGACGACCAGAAGGGGTATCCCTCCAATCCGCGCAGAAACTCGCCAAAAGGCTGGCCTGCCATGCGGGACAGCTCATCGTGCAGCTTTCCTCCAGGAATAAGGTTCTCCTGTATTACGGCTGCATCGATGCCTGCTTTGTTCATCCGGAAGAGAGTGATCAGATTCTTGATGTCTATCTCCCTGCGAACGTATTTGAGCAGCAGTCCTCCTCCTACCGATAATGTGCCGCCTACAGCGCGTTCCATCCTGAAGTAATAGAGCTTGTCCAGTGCATTCTCCAGAGATGCAAGATTCTTGCCATCGTATTGTGCCAGAGCGCTGACATAATCGGTGCCATCAAAGGCGGAGATGATATCCTGAATGCTATCCTTCTTCGCCAGCTCCTCAAGGTGCTCTGGGGATAGCTCGCCCGCCGGCACGAGATATTTCATGATCTCTGTGTCGGAGGCTCCCGAGAACTTTCCTCGCAGGAGTGTCTTGATGTTCCAGACATCCCAGCGCCTCAGATACTCCAGAATCAGGAATGATGGCTCGTCTATAGAGACTTCCGCCAGCTTCCTGAAGGTCTTCGCCATATTGTCGAATGTGGCGTGTTCTATCAGATCCACACCGGAGTAATCCTTGGCGAGCGCGTCGATTTCCTCTTTGTACTGGGTTTCTTCCAGGTATCGTGCGATCTCTGACATCTCCATGTTCATCATGCGGGGATACATCTCCGCAGGAATGAGCTTGGTCTTCATCGCTCTGACTCTGCCCGTGATGTAAGCGTACTTCACCGGTAAACCGAACTTCGGCAAACGTAGTACAGGCATAGTCCTCACCCGAATAGTACCTTGGAAACCTCTTTCATGCGGTTATTAAAGACCTCACGCGCAAGAGTTTCATATGACAAATCGTAACGTAGAGCTCCATCACCGCTCTCAACCACAACGCCGCCGATGATATCCAGGTTCCCGCCGTAATTAGGGGCGAGAGAGGATAAGAAGGCCTCATCTCGCTTGTTGGAGTAGACCTTCATATCCTTGAGATCGTATGGCTCGAGCATCTTCTTAAGCATGGCTTCATTATCCTTCTTGGGAAGATTGGATATCTTCTCAAGGAGCTTCGTCCTTGCCTTCTCCAGGAAATCCTTGTGAACATTAAGCTCCGATCTCTTGACCTCGAGATTGGCGCTGGAGATCTCCCTGCGCTCGATAGCCTCTATGGCGTGTCCGACCTCTACTTCCTTCCTGGATTTGATTTCAGCGGCACGTTCCCTAGCTTCATTGAGTATCCTTGCAACCTCAAGGTCCGCTTCGCTCGTTATCTGAGCGACCTTGTCCTTACTGGTTGCCAGAACCGACTCAACCACTGCATCTAGTGCCATTTGCCTCTCACCCTTTGGAAATGGCCAGCTCAGGGTGTCACTATTGCAGAGAAGGGCGTCCAGGCGAACATCAGGATCAGCGATACAGCGAGGCCGAAGATGATCAGAGTCTCAGGCAGAAGCATGAGGAAGAGACCCTTACCCAGGAATCCAGGCTCCTCAGCCACTACACCAACCACCGCCGCTCCGATACCCTGCTCACCAACACCGGCTCCGATGCCTGCTAATCCAGTAGCGAGGCCAGCGCCAACAGCCAACAATCCATACAGTATTCCCGCATCTGCTAATACCATTTTCCTCAATCCTCCATTTTATGAATATTACAATCTGTGCTCAAATTTCTAATTTCAAAGATCGCTTTCATGCCTTCAAGAACCTCCGGACATGTCCGAAGGGGCTATACTCCACTCCACCACCATGTGCGCTGTAGAACTTGGTGAACATCTCCACATAATGCAACCTGAGAGGATGCATGAAGGGAGAGAGAATTCCCAGCAGGATGTTGATGAAATGCACTGCTACCAATACCACTATGCCTACGATGATCGCAAGTATAGAGAAATCGGCACTGTTCGTCGCTCCACCGCTCAACATGGGCATTACGACATAGAACGACAGCTGGTTGGCAGCGTATGCCAGACCTACCGAAGCCAGGCCAATGGCCAGAAGCCTAATGTAGGATACCAGGTTGCTCACATAGAATGGCACGTGTGCCAGACCCATGGCTCCTTCCGGACCCATGACCATCATCACAATGGACAATACGATCACTGCGGCACCGAGGTACACCATGATCATCTGTCCCATGACCAATCCGAGAAGCGCCACGGCGAAGAACACCTGGAAGAGCATCACAGGAAGCCGCTCGAAATAGGCATGCCTCTTCTCGCCATAGTTCAGTTCCGTCTTGATTCCCAGAATGGAGCCCACAGAACAATGGATCACGCCGATGAACAGACTCACGCCTATCAAAAGCAGAACAGCATTCGTTGCCAATCTATATAACGGGAAGATCCCCAACGGGCCGAGCCTTCCCAGCGGGCCGAAAGTTCCTTCGCCGAAGAACAAGCCCATCTCTTGAAGCTCAAGCATCTCATGATGAGATAGCATTCCTACCATATAGTTCCACAGGCCAAGGGGCCCGAAGATCTCTCCGTAGAATATGCCGAATATGACTGCCCATACTCCCGCAATCATGACGATGTTGATCAGCTGCTGCCACCCTTCTGTCCTGAATCTCTTCTTGAGCAGCGCCATAATCAGCAGGACCACAATGCCATAGCCGACATCTCCCAGGATCATGCCGAACATGATCGGGAAGAAGACAAATATCAGCAGCGATGGATCGAACTCCTTGTACTCCGGAATGGCAAATAGCCTGGTGATCAACTCATATGGTTTGACAATGCCTGGATTGTCTATCTTGGTTGGAACGTCTTCGCCGCCTTTGACAAGGTCATCGGCCTCTTTGTCGGCGATCAATTGGACATCCAGCTTTCCTCCAGCAGCACTCTCCAGCTCGCTCTTCAGCCGGCCGTACTGATCGCTAGGAACCCAGCCGTCTATCACAAAGGCGTTGTCCGTCTCTGCGAACCTGAGAGGAGCCTCAGTCTTGCTGACCTGCATCGACAGATACTCATCCGTCGCCAGCATCAGATCTTCGTATTGCTTCTTCACATCGACAAGCTTCTTTTGGAGCGGCGCTAGCTCGCCTTCCAGAGATTTTATGCTGCCATTGAGTGAAGCAATAGCCGAATCGACACTGCCTTCGAGCTTGGGAACGGACATCTCAGAGAAGCCGTGCTCGGAAAGGACCGCAGATACCTCGCTGGCCTTTTCTGCAGGCACAAATACTGCCACATAAGTCGCATTCTTGGCGGTGCCGGTAAAGATCTCATTTACTGGTGAGACCCGGGCTACATCTGCATCCACAGGCGTAACAGCAGTGCCTACGAATGTCGCCAGAGAATCATAACCATGATAAGCTTCCAGGGGCAACGGCAATATGGATAACGGAGTTAAAGCTCTGATCTGATCCTGCTTGGACTTGATCTCTGCTTCGATAGCAACGATCCTCTCGTAGGTGGCAGTGACATCGCCCCCCACGTTATTAAGAAGATTGTCCATCTCGGATAGAACCTGTGACTCAGGATATGTCTTCTCAGGCGCCTTGTTCTTTATATCAAGGTACCTGGTGACCGATCTGAGCTTAATGAGGTTCTCAGAGTACTCCCTGGCTTTGCCTATGGGCTTTCCCAATGCAAATTCAGGCTGGTTGCCATTGTAATTCACAATGTGCAATAAGCGCAACTCATGCAGCTTTTCTACTACTGGAGATATTACGTCCTTTGACCCGGCTACGACCACACGACTCATATTAACGGGCCTAAGCATGTAACGACCCCATAAACTCCTTTAGCAAATATTCAACTGCTTTGTCCAGCTTGGCACTGGCGCTGCCACTCATTGAGGCGACGTTTTTCTCGCCACTCTGGATGATTGACTGCTTCTTTGCCTTTACATCGCTCTCTGCTTTGGCAACGCTCTTGTCATAGTAGTCCTGTGCATCAATCTCGGCGGATTTGACGAGGTTCATTGCTTCGGTAGTGGCAGCGGCTATTTTTTTCTCCTTCTCCTCCAGAGCCTGCTGGACTGCAGCCCTGGATTGGGCCTCTGCCGATTTGATTTTCGATAAGATTTCGTCTCTAGCCATCTGATCCCTCTACATATTCCCTCACTACACCACTCCTGTTTTTCAAACAGCGCTACATCACTTTTGGCTCGTGATAAACGCTCTTTTGCATCCTCATCTACCAATATAAACTCTTCGGTTTTGGTTTGAAGAGAGGAGGGGCCATTGCCTCATCGCCTAACATCCCCAAAATTTCAGAGCAACTTCCAGCTCTTTGTGGTCTTTTGCGTATTCCACAAGGTCAATATGCTTTAACCAGGCCTCTGTCGCCTGCACCATTGCCCGCGCTCCAGCGGTGGTACCATCCGGATGGCCGTGGACGCCACCACCTGCCTGGACGATGCAATCTATGCCATAGCCATCCAGGTTTCCGTGAACTTTTGCTGGATAGACCCCGCCCGAGGCCACAGGGAAGACCCTCTTATAGCTACCCCATTCCTCTCGCAGAGCGTCGCGGCACAGGTCGTTCTCCTCCGTCTCGCCAGCCATCTTGCCCATATAGCTTCCAGTATGCAGGTTAGTGCCCCCCATCATGCGCACCAGCTTGGCTATGACCAGCATGGATATGCCATGACTCTTGTCCCTGGTAAAGGCGCCGTGCATGGTTCTGTGCACATGTATGGGGACGTTCAGGTTCTGGGAAAGGGTCTCAAGGGAAGAGAAGCCTGCGGTGAGGACATCGATCATGACCATATTGGCTCCATGGTCCACTGCCTCTTCCGCCCGCTCCAGGATTCTGTCCGCCCCAGCGGTGACATTTACCGCATAGAAGGCCTTCTTGCCCGTCTCCTTCTCCACCCGGTCCAGAGCGGACATGACCGCCTCCAGCCTGGGAATAAGGGGGCAAAAGATCTGATCGGTGAGTGTCTCGTCGTCCTTGACCAGGTCCAGGCCGCCACGCACTGCCGCTTCTGCCACTGCAGCCGTCCCCGCCGGGTCCAGGCCCACCTTGGGCTTAACGATGGTGCCGACGAGGGGCCGGTCGTAGACGCCCAAAATCTTGCGCGCGTCCTCTATCCCGAACCGGGGACCCTTATGCGCCCGGGTTATGCTCTGAGGAAAGATGACATCCTGCAGGCGCACCTTCTTGAGGGCTCCCAGGCCGAAGAGGTTTCCTGCCACCACCGAGAGGTACTGGGGGACGTTTCCCGGCTCGAAGAGCTCCTCGGGAAATCCGATCTCGACCTCACTGCCCTGGGCGGATACCACCCGCGCGGCCAGGGGGTTGTCCTGGCCCCGCACATCGGTCCAGGTGCCGGTCGACTGCTCGGCAGCAATGGCCTCCGCCGCCTTTTGGATGGGAAGATCCGTTTCAACATGATATTTTGCAATAAGTTCCATATTACCGCTCCTGGTGTCAATCATAGCCACCCCCTCAGCCCGAGCAAGATCGTTCGCTCTTAATAGCATTAAGGCTTCATTGGCAGATTCCGCAGATAGATATCTCTGGCAGATATAAGTACTTCTGCAAAGGTACAGAGAATTTGCGATTCACGTTCACCAAAAACGGCGATTAGAGAATCGATAATACAATTTATTCAGTGTGGGGCAACACATTTATTATCGAAGAATGACAATCGACTGCCAAAAAATATCAGGAGAATCCATGGTTGACGGAATAAACGATCGCACGCGATTCATCGTAGATCTGAGGCGGCACATGTGGATGGACGGCATCGAGGTGGAGCTGCGGCGGCTCATCTGGCAGATCGCCGTGGTGGGCAAATATATCTCCGCAAAGATCCACGAATCCAACCGCAAGCTGGCCGGCTTCAAAAACGTTTATGGCGAGGATCAACTGGCACTGGACCGCATCGCCGACGACATATTGAAAAATATGCTGCGGAACTCCGGATTTGTCCGCGAGTATGCCTCTGAGGAGCAGAAGGATATCGTCAACATCGGCCAGGGGCAAGAACAGTATATCGTCACCGCCGATCCGGTGGACGGCTCTTCCCTGGTGGATACCAATCTGGCCATCGGGACGATCATCGGCATCCACAAAAATTCAATATTCGACTGCGGCAAAAATTCAATGGTCGCCGCCCTTTATATCACCTACGGCCCGCTCATCACCATGATCTACTCTGCAGGAAAGGGCGTGCATGAGTTCGTATTGGATCGCGAAGGAGAGTATGTCCTGTCCGAGGAGAATATCAGGCTCAATGAGAGGGGCTCCATCTTTTCCCCTGGCGGTCTGCGCAAAGACTGGACGGACAACCATCATAGGTATATCGATAAGCTGGAGGCAGATGGCTACAAGCTGCGCTACAGCGGAGGTTTCGTCCCCGATATCAATCAGGTCATCATCAAGAGGGGAGGGTTGTTCACTTATCCGGCGCTGAAAAAATCGCCTCAGGGAAAGCTGCGGTTGCTGTTTGAGCTTCAGCCCATGGCCTTTATTGTGGAGCAGGCAGGAGGCATGGCAACTGACGGGAAAGACGATATACTTTCCCTCAAAGTGAATTCAGTTAATCAGCGCTCGCCCATCTATATCGGTTCGAGGGCGGAAGTGACAATGGCGAAAGAATTCCTAAGGGAAAGGTGCAGCAATGATTTACCAGAATGAAGATCAGCTGAAAAGGGGATGCGAATCCATACTCGCCTGTCAAGATGGTGATGTTCGCGTCCTAGATGAGTCCAGTTTTAAAGAAAAGTTAATCGATGATTTGATCTATACTGCCATCTTCAGCCCCGACCCGGCTATTCAAGAAGCAGCGGCATTTCTGATTCGCCGGGGAGCTGCTAGTATGGGAATTTTGCCTGCATCGATCCAATCCCTGTATGAGGCCATGGGCAGAAAAGAGATCAGCGGGTTTACCGTTCCGGCGATAAATATCCGGGGCATCACTTACCACGTGGCGCAGGCGGTATTCCGGGCGGCAATGAAAGGCAATGTTGGTCCGGTCATTTTTGAAATCGCCCGTTCGGAGATAGGTTATACCAGGCAAAGGCCGCGGGAGTACGCCTGCGCCGTACTGGCGGCAGCGATCAAATCCGGATGGCGCGGCCCGGTCTTCCTGCAGGGCGATCATTTTCAGATAAACGCCAAAAAGTTCGCCGCGGATGGGGAAAAGGAGACCCAGTCGGTCAAGGATTTGATCAGGGAAGCCATCCAGGCTGGCTTTTACAATATCGACATCGATACCTCCACCCTGGTTGATCTATCTAAGCCCACCATCAAAGATCAGCAGAGATTGAACTATACCTTGGCGGCGGAGCTGACCGCCCTGATTCGAGATCTTGAGCCGGAAGGCATAACCGTCTCCGTTGGCGGGGAGATCGGCGAGGTTGGCGGCAAAAACAGCACAGTCGAGGAGCTGCAGACCTTCATGGACGGCTACCTGGAGGAACTCAAAAAGCGTGGCCCGGCTTTAAAGGGAATCAGCAAGATCAGCGTGCAGACCGGGACAACCCATGGAGGCGTGCCCCTGGCCGACGGCACTGTGGCTAAGGTTAAGATCGATTTTGAAGTGCTGGAGAAGCTCTCGGAGACCGCCCGCGCCGAATACGGCCTCTCAGGGGCGGTTCAGCACGGGGCTTCAACTCTGCCCGATGAGGCTTTTGATCGCTTTCCAGCTACCGGAACGGCTGAGATTCACCTGGCTACCGGCTTCCAGAACATAATCTATGATAGCAGGAGCTTCCCGGACCAGCTGCGGGCGAGAATCTACGACCACTTAAGGACGGAGATGAAGGGGGAATGGAAGGAAAAGGACACTGAAGAGCAGTTCATCTATAAAACCCGCAAGAAGGGCTTCGGACCGTTCAAGCCTGATCTGTGGCAGCTGCCGACTGACGTCCGCGATGAGATCTGCAAAGAGCTGGAAGGCAAATTCGCCTTTTTATTCGATAAGCTCATGGTTATGGGCACCCGGCCAGTGCTGGATCAATTCATCAAGCCTGCGGATGTGGCGCTGGAAATGCCAAATATGCTGAAGGGCTAAAAATTTATGACCATAAAGGCCATAATATATTACATCTATTAGGGATAATAGTGATAAATATGCCGTTCTCCAAGGAGCGTCAGATGGGATTGATATGACAAAGATAACTATAAGCTTGATAAAAGCCGATGTGGGCGGCTATCCCGGCCACTGCTCGGTCCATCCCGCATTGATAAAAACTGCGGAGGAGAAGCTGGAAGAGGCCAAAAAGTCCGGCAGTCTGGTGGACTACAGGGTTATGGCCTGCGGAGACGACCTGGAGCTGCTCATGAGCCACGCGACGGGCTGCGACTGCGGCGACATCCACGGCCTGGCCTGGGAGACATTCGAGGCAGCCACTGAGACGGCCAAGGGCCTCAAACTCTACGGCTACGGCCAGGACCTTCTGGCGGACGCCTTCTCCGGAAACATCAAGGGCATGGGGCCGGGGGTGGCGGAGATGGAGATAAACGAGCGCACGGCAGAGCCCATCATCGCTTTTATGATGGACAAGACCGAGCCCGGAGCCTTCAATCTCCCCATCTTCAAGATGTTTGCCGATCCCTTCAACACCGCCGGGCTGATAATAGATCCCTCATTCCACCACGGCTTTTCCTTCGAGGTCTGGGATATCCTAGAGCACAAGAAGGTCCTCATGAACTGCCCGGAGGAGATGTACGATATGCTGGCGCTGATCGGTGCCAAGAGCCGATATGTGATCAAGAGAGTCTTTGCCAAGCCCGGCAGCAAGATACCCGAGAACGAGCCGGTGGCGGTGATCAGCACTGAGAAGCTCTACCAGACCGCCGGGAAGTATGTGGGCAAGGACGATCCCGTGGCCTTAGTGAGGTCGCAGTCCGGCCTGCCCGCGCTGGGCGAGGTGCTCGAGCCCTTCTCCATCGGGCACCTGGTGAGCGGATGGATGCGGGGCAGCCACAACGGGCCACTTATGCCCTGCTCATTTGATACCGCTCATCCCACCAGGTTCGACGGCCCGCCCAGAGTCATAGCCGCCGGATTCCAGATGGCCGAGGGGAAGTTCGTGGGTCCGGTGGATCTATTCAAGGATGTGGCCTTCGATCGCGTCCGGCAGAGGTGTCTGGAGATCACCGATTACATGAGAGCGCACGGCCCCTTCGAGCCGCACAGGCTGCCCATGGAGGAAATGGAGTATACCACCCTGCCTCATGTAATGAATTGCCTGAAAGATCGGTTCGTGGATACGGAGTGATTTTGTTGGGGCACTGCGCATGGGTGTTATCCGCGGAGGAGCATAAAGCCAAATATTTGTAGCTTTATGAATCTGCCATGAACCTTCCAGATGATGACAGGAAGCTATTCCTGAAGCTGTACCATTCACTATTGCTTTATGTAAATAACAAACATAAAATTCTGAAGGACTTTCAGCGTCCTGAGGATCTCTCCAGGGAGGCTCTGGAGGACATTGAGAAGCTCAAAGAGAAGCTCTACTCTGAGCCCGATCAGATCGATTCATTTGTGCGGGAGAATCCCCAGGGTTTTTCAGCAGAAGAGCTGGAGATCATATCCAGCTGGCAACACTTCGTGAAAGGCAGATTCTACATCGTCCGATTTCTCAAGGATCATGCAGTCTTCATGGATGAAGGCCGTTCACCCAAGGCTTACGGGGTTAAGGGACTGGCCATGCAGTGGGAGCTGATCGGCAATCTGCCCAGAATCGTCCAAGCCACCCTTCTGCCTTTTAAAGGAAAGATCATCTTCGATGGCTCATTCAGCTGCTACAATATATTCTTCGGTTCAGGGATGAAAAGCAGCATCAACGACAGCTTCCGCCAGGCTAAAGCGAGCTATGGAATTATAACCTCGCTGCCTTTCTCACCCAAGGATGCCGCCCCCAGCGATGCAGAGAGGCTGAGGGCATTTCTGCGGTCCCAGGAGAGCAGAGATTTTCACTGGCAGGAGATTGAGGAGCTGCTCAGGAAAAAACCAGAGCTATTGCCCATATACAGCGAGGAGATGGGCAGGGTCCAGGCAAGAAAGTATCGAAAGAAGCTTAAAGATATCGGCATTAACGAAGGCTGGTTTGCCATAATCGAAGGGATAATAATCGCAGGCGGGCAGGATCAAAAGGAGGTGGAAAAAATAGCATATTCACTCCTCCCGGAGGAGAAGAGAAAGCTCGTCCACATATTCCACCTGAAGAGAAAATAGACCCGCTCAGCGAAAGGCCTGAAGCAGCTTTTCACTCTGCCCATATCACAGATTTCTTCCAGGAGAGGTACCGCTTCAAGGTGCAGGAGGGCTTTGATTTGATCTATCGAGCGCCCGCATTCCCAGGAGGTTTTATGAGACGAATTACCTGATGAAACGGCGCTCTGTTCGGAACTATACGAAGGACATTGTGCCAAAAGAGAAGATCCTCGAACTCCTCGATATTGCCCGGTACGCCGCTTCTGCGGGGAACGGCCAGCCAGTGGAATGGATAGTTGTCCACGATCCGGAGAAGGTGAAGAAGATCGCCGCCCTGACCATCGAATGGATGAAGACGCTCGCAGGCTCAAACCATCCCATGAGCGGTTACATCCCAGTGCTTCTCGAGGCCTGGGAGAGCGGCAGGGATGTTGTCTGTCGGGGAGCCCCGCATCTACTCGTTGCCACAATACCCGAAGGCAATACGATAGCCCAGACAGATGCCAGAAGAACTCAAAGCCGATACCAATCCGATACCGGCTCAATTCTTGCACTCTTCGCTTGACCTAGTACCTTCTGCGGATCATGTAGTCGGCCAGCTCCAGCAACGTCTCTCTGGCCGATGAGGGAGGCAGAACATCTAAAGCCCTCTTGCCCTGTGCTACCATCTCCTCTGCTCTGGACCTGGCATACTCAATCGAGCCGCTCCCTTCCAGAATGGAGATCGACCGGAAGATCTCCTCTGCCGATGCATCCTTCTTGCTGAAGACAGGCACCACTACGTCATTGGTAAAGGCATGGATCATGATCAATGTCTTCTTACCCTCGATCAGATCCCCGCCCTGCCTTTTTCCCGAGACCTCCTCCGGGGTCAAAAGATCGATGACATCATCCTGGAGCTGAAATCCCATGCCCGTCAGCCGGCCAAACTCATCCAGCGCCCTGACCACCTCGGGCGATGCTCCGGCCAGGAGCCCCCCCATCCCTGCAGAAGCGCCATAGAGAACACCGGTCTTCTTCTCGATCATCTCCATGTACTCGTTCTCAGTCACCCGGTCTTTAGATTCGAACTCCATGTCCAGCCACTGGCCCTCGCAAATCGCCGTGCAGGTCCGGGAGAGCATATTCATCGCCCCTAAGATCCGCTCCGGGCTGGCCGCAGTCATCCCCAAAACCTGAAAAGCCTTGGAGTAAAGGGTATCGCCAGCCAGAATAGCTCCCGACTGCCCCCAGATCTTATGCACTGTAGGCCTCCCACGGCGCACATCGGCATTGTCCATGATGTCATCATGAATGAGAGTGAAGTTATGGACCAATTCGATGGATACCGCAGCCGGAGCCAGGGCGAGAGCCTCTCCACCCGCAGCCTCAGCCGCAAGTAGCAGCATCGACGGCCTCAGCCTCTTCCCGCCGGAGTCCACCAGGTGCCGGCTCGCCTCATACAGGCCGCGCGGATGCATCACGGGGAGCAGCTTTTCGATGGTTGCCGTTACCAGAGCCGCACGCCTCTCCAGCTCTTCCTCCATCATCCTTCTCACAACCTCCCTATCCCTTGATTTTATTTAAATTAAGCTTCAATCGATGAGAAGCTCCTGGCCGTTCCTCACCAGATGGATATTTGATCCCAGAGAGTAGCCCGTCTCCTCAGCCATCATCAGATAGCTGCCATGACTCCTAAGCGTCCCGTGGCTCGGTATGACATGCTCCGGATTGATCATCCGCAAGAGTTCCCAGTGATCCTCCTGGCAGGCATGCCCGGAGACATGCACATTATCGTAGATCCTGCCTCCTCTCATCTTTAGCTTGGTCACCACAGTATGGCGGTTGGACTCGTTCAGAGGCTGGGGAATGATTCCTGCGGAGAAGATCACTCGATCTCCGGACTCCACCAGAAAGTCGGTCTCTCCATTGGCCACCCGGCTCAATATCGCCCCCGGCTCCCCCTGATGGCCGGTCATGATGGGCAGATACTTGTCCTTGCCCTCGTTCATGATCCTCTTCAGGGCCTTGTCCACCGACTTTCTCCTTCCAAAGACTGAGACTTCCCCCTGCTGGGCATAACCGGTCCGCACTGCCGTACCCCAGTATTTCTCCATGGACCGGCCTAAGAGCACCGGCTTTCTCCCCATCTTATGAGCAGCCTCGATTATCGCTCTGATCCGGGCGATATGGGAGGAGAAGGTGGTGACCATGACCCCAGACCTGGATTCCTCTGTGCCGATAAGAACGTCCATCACCAGATCCTTGGCTATCTGCTCGGACGGCGTCTTTCCGGAGATGGCGGCATTGGTGGTCTCGGTGATGAGAGCCAGCACCCCCTCCTTTCCCAAGGCCCTCAGCCGGGCAAAGTCTGGCGGCTCACCCAATGTCGGAGATCGATCGATCTTGAAGTCATTGGCATAGAGTATGATCCCTTTGGGAGTGTGAATGGCGGCAAACACGCAGTCCACAATGCTATGCTGCACCCGCACGAACTCCAGATCGATATCCGGCGTAACCTGAAAACGCTCTCCAGCGTTCATTGTCTTCAGGGGATTGTTCACCCCGAAGATCTTCTCCGACTTGATCTCCTGATTTATCAGGTCTGCCGTAAACGGCGAGGCAATTATCGGAGCATGGTACTTATGAGCCAGCTTGGATATGGCTCCGATATGATCGAGGTGACCATGAGTGCAGGCGATGGCCCTGACTTTTCCTTCAACGTTCTCCATTATGCTGTCATCGGGAATGGCGCCTATGTTGATCAGGTCTGCGGCATGCAGGGACTCTACATCGGTATCCTCATGAATCTGCACCCGATCCAGCCTGATCCCCATATCCATTACTACAATATCTTTTCCTATCCTTATCGCAGTCATGTTGCGGCCGATCTCATTATAGCCGCCGACGGCGATTATCGCAATATCTTTCATTTTGTCAACTCTCTATAAGCAGAAAACTCATTCAAATCATAACCCCGTGCCAGAAGCCATTCTCTGGTCCTTCCTAGAACCACAAGAGGGACTCCTTTCAGCTCCCCAGCCCTTCTGCAACCGGTGAGGAACATACAGATCCTCAGAGCGCGCAGATACGGGCTCATGGCACTGACCACGGTCTTTGCATCTTTTGTTGCCGGTTTGAGCATGGGAAGGGCAGTCCCGGCAAGGCTCGCCCCCAGTGAGAGGCTCTTAGCAACATCCAGGCCGCTCCTGATCCCTCCCGAGGATATAACGTCCAGGCCAATAGATCGGCACTCGACGATGCTCACAGGAGTAGGAATCCCCCAGCTCCAAAACAGCCTTCCCATCTCCTCCAGCTCACGGTCGCCGATCTCAGCTGCCCGGTAGGTCTCAACTCCGGCCCAGGAGAGGCCCCCTTGACCGGAGACGTCTATCATCTTGACTCCCACATCTGCCAGGCTGGCAGCCGTCTCCCTGGATATGCCCGCCCCCGTCTCCTTGACGATTATGGGCACCGATCCATTTGCTGCCTCTCCTAACACTTTGACCACTCCGGAGGCATCTCGATCCCCCTCCGGCTGAATGCTCTCCTGGAGGAAGTTCAGATGGACGGCGATGGCATCAGCATCTATCATCTCTGCCAGCTGATCCAAAATCCCGGGTCCGGACCGCTTCAGCTGCACCGCGCCGATGTTTCCGATGATCGGAATATCGGGAGCTGCATCCCGTACCGCGGAGAAGGTATCCTTCAGGCTCTCTTCTTCAAGAGCTGCCCTCTGCGAGCCCACTCCCATGGCTATGCCAAGCTCGGATGCTGCCAGAGCCAGATTTACGTTGATCTCCTTGACGCTGGGATGGCCTCCGGTCATAGCGCTGATCATGAGTGGTGCCGATAGCTTTCTTCCCAAAAAACGGCAGGAAGTATCGATATCTGCCTCGTCGATTTCCGGCAGAGCCTTATGGACAAGCACCAGATCATCAAAGGACCTAGCCACTGCTCCCTCAGATTCCACAGGATTGTCCAGGCAGATTCTGATATGATCGAGCTTCCGGCTGGAGGTGGTCAATCCGGCCTCCAGACCTTGGTCCCTATGGCCTCGCCCCGCAGAGCCCGCACGATGTTCCCCTCTTTGGAGGCATTGAATATCATTGAGCTCATGCCCATATCTGCCAGGTCCAGTAATTCATCCAGCTTTCCCTTCATCCCGCCGGTGACGTCAATACCTGCGCTTCCTCCGATGGCTCCCTCAATTAACGGAAGATCCGATCTCTTGACCTCTGCCATGGGCCGGCCAGAGAACAGTACCCCATCCACATTGCAGCCCACGGCCACAACCTCTGCCTTGAGAGCTCTGGCCAGATGGCTTACCAACTGGTCCCCGGATACTATCCCTGCCCTCTGAGTCAAGTCCATGGCCACATCACCATGCAATATGGGCATAATGCCATCCTCCAGCATCTTTTTTATCGGCTCAGTGGCAAAGCTCTCTATTCTTCCCCCAGACAGGATCAAGCAGGATAAGGGGTGGACGGGCAGGGCCTCGACCCCTGCTTTGGCCAGGGCCTCGAGCATCAGACGGTTCAGTCTGACCACCGACTCATGGGTCACCCTCAAGCCCTCCGGGCTGAACCTCTTTGGCAAGCCATATTGTCTGGCAGGGATATGTCCAAAGGACCCTGCTCCGTGTACCAGCACCAGATCGTGAGGCCTGGAGGCGACCTCTCTGGCCACCCGCTCAATCTCCATGGGCAGTGCGCCTCTCTCGCAGCTCTTATCGGTCAGAATGCTTCCTCCGATCTTCAAGACCCGAACCATTGCTCGCCCTCCCGACTCACGCAACCTCCAGCCGGACGCCCTCACAGCCCATCATAGCTGCAAATGCCATTCCTCTGGCCTGCCTCAAGGCCACCAATAGAGCCTCCTTTCCGGCCATCCCGGGAAGAGCGATCATACAGCCTCCTCCACCCGCTCCAGTCAATTTGGCCCCTAAGGCTCCACCGGCATTCCTTGCGGCATAAACCAGCTCGGACAGCTCTCTGGAGCCCACCCCCAGAGCCTCCAGCAGGCCGTGGTTGATGTCCATCAGCTCGCCCAGATCTCTGAGTTTCTTCTCTCTGACCAGAGGGACCGCCCTCTCGGATATGGCCCCTATGGCCTGGAATATGGGACCCACCAGGTCTGGATAGCGCTCTTTTAAGAGCTGAACCTTCTCCACCAGGGAAAAGGTATCATGAGGCAGTCTGGTGTATCCCACCACCATCTCTAAAGGTGGAAGATCGAGACGCTGGTTGTCATCTGCAATCCTCTGGTAGCCGCCATAAGTGGCTAAAGCGGTATCCATGGGGCCGCCCCGCCCCTTTTGAACCCCCTTCTCTATGCGGTAGGAGAGCGCTGCAATCTCTTTTTGTGATAATTCCAGGCCCAGGTGACCGCTTAGAGCAGCTACCGTAGCAACCACTATGGAAGCTGATGATCCAAGACCCGCTGCCAGTGGGATGTCCGACTCGATCATGACCCTAACATCTCTTGCATCAAGCTCCTTTAAAACAGCTGATACATATCGAGTAGCATAGGCCGCACTGGCTGACCTGATCTCCCCGGTAGAGAGATCCAGAGAAAAACCTCGCAGTAAAAGGTCGTCAGTCTCTATCAAAACCCTTCCCGGCAGGCTCTGCACAATAGCCCTGGCCCGCAGATCTATGGCTCCTCCCAGTGCGGCAGTGCCGGAGACAACGGCATGCTCTCCGAAGAGGATGATCTTGCCAGGAGCCGATGCCGTCGTCATGAGAAGCCCTCTTCAGGTGAAGACAATCGCTCCGTATCCTACTACCTGGCTATAGTCGCCGCTAACGTCCCCACTTGTGCCATAGCAAAGCAGCTTGCCGCTGCCGGCCCCCAAAAGGCGAGAGGCAGCGATCGTTGCCGCAATCGGTCCGATGCCACATGAGGATGCATTGTAGCGGTAGACCCGGGAGTAGATCTGGGGGATATCCATATTCAGGATGGCCTCAATGATCTGTGAATCCACCTTTCTTGCCACATCCCTTGGCTCATAATGGGTAAAATCGCTGCTCGCAATCACAGTGCACTCCCGCTTGAGCTTCAAGGCCGCCCGGGCGATCTCCTCGCCCACCTCTACTGCCGTCTCCTCATCCTGCATTCCCATGGAGATGGCAAGGATCTTGAAATCCTCAAAGCGCTTCTGAAGAAACGGGAGTTGCACCTCAATTGAATGCTCATGCTGGTGAGCGGCCTCATCGTGGTCGATGATGCTCCCTGTCAGAAGATCGGCCAGCTCGATGTCTGGTGTGACCACCCCCAGAGGAGTTCTCCATGAATCGCGAGATAGTGCTACCGGAGAGCCTAAGCCATGATGGTTAGGCCCCAGGATCACATAGGTCTCTCTCTTTGGCAAGCGGGAGTGGACCATTGCGGCAATCCGACCGGAATAGACGTATCCGGCATGGGGGACCACGCCGCCTAATATTGGCATCTCCTCTGCAGGAGGCATGAATTCATCCAGCTGGCGCTCAAGCTCCGCTGAGCTACCTGGGTAGAACTGGCCGGCAACAGCTGGAGGCCTCACTGACTCAGAACTCCATCTCGAAGTCCGAGATAGTGTACTTGAACCGGTCCTCTTGTCCACTCTCACGCAGCACCTGGCGAGCAAGGAGCCAGTAGATCAGAGTAAGAGCCTTTCTGCCCTTGTTGTTGGTGGGTATTACCAGGTCGACATTTGAGGTCATATTGTTGGTGTCGCACAGGGCGATCACAGGTATTCCCACATCAACTGCCTCATTTACCGCCTGAGCATCCCCGCTGGGGTCAGTGGCAATAAGCACATCCGGCTCCATGAATCCCCGAAAGGCCGGATTGGTCAGGGTATTGGGCACGAAGCGTCCCACATTTGCCGTTGCTCCCGTAGCCTTGGCGAACATCAGGGCAGGCCTCTGGCCGTACTGCCTGGCGGATACGATCAGAATATTTGCCGGATCGTATTTGGACAGGAACTTGGCGGCCAGGCGGATGCGCTTATCTGTGGATTGAACATCCAGTACATAGAGCCCGTCTGACCTTACCCGGTAAATGTAAGGCATCATATCATTTGTCTTTTGCTGAGTACCAATATGTACGCCCGCGGCGAGGTACTCATCTATCGGTATGAGAGTCTCATATTCTCCCGCTACCGTCATCACCTCATCTTCTTCCAACTAATTCACCTACCTTAATAGCGATTGCGTTTTACGGTGATGGGAATTACGCCCAGTCTCATCTCTTCAAGCGCTATTTCTAGAGGGTCGGTATGATTTGTATCGATCAATACTGGAGCGCCCATGAAAACCTGCAAAGCTCGTGCTCCTACTATGCGCGCACGTTCATATCTGGTATATTTCTCGCCCTTCAAATAGCCACCTCAAAAGGAAGAGTATGATGGGGTTGCTGAGATTCGAACTCAGGTCACAGCGTCCCGAACGCTGTAGGATGGACCAGGCTACCCTACAACCCCCTTCTACTGGTACCGCCTCAGGGTATCTACTATCTCCACATGGGAGAGTAGCATACGCCTGCAGCAATATTTGTCTATTCCCAGGTCATCCATGACTTTGCCGGGAGGCTCTGTCTTGATGCGCTCCCGGTATTCCTCCCATACATGGGATATCACTTTGCCGCAGGAAAAGCACCTGACTGGTATCAAGCAGTTTCACCTGTAGGACTTCTGGTATTTGGATCTTGCACCGGGGCCGCCGAACTTTTTCCTCTCTTTATGGCGGTGATCGCTGACGAGGAGGTTTCGGTCGTAATCGGAATAGGCCTCTTTCAGTGCCGTATCGCCCGTCCATTCCACGATGCCCTTGGCAATTGCAGTACGAACGGCGTCCGTCTGCCCCATGATCCCGCCGCCACTGACGACGACATCGATGTTCATTCCTTTTAATAGGTCTCCGGCGATCTCGACCGGTTCCTGAATCTTGAGTCTGGCAAGCCTGGGCTCGTGGATATCCAGGGGCACCTTGTTGATACGCACGATGCCCTTTCCTTCCTTCAGAGTGGCCCTCGCAGTTGCCGCCTTTTTCTTGCCAGAGGTATTAATAATCTTCATATTGAACCTCTCAGAAGTTTGCTCCGAGCCTCTTGCTCAAGGCGCCAAGCTCGATGTACTTGTTATTGCTCTCAGTTCTCATCTTAGCAGCATCAGGCTGGGATAACTCCAGTCCCCTGAACTCTCTGGGAATGCCCACATAGATCTTGAGCCTGGAGAATGCATCTCTTCCCCGCCTCATCTTGTAGGGAAGCATGCCCCGCACCGTCCTCTTCAGAATCATCTCCGGCCGGCGTGGGAAGTAGGGGCCTCTCTCTTTATGGCCGCGCGCCCTAGTCTGGCCGTAATCCGTAAAGATGTGCTCCTTGTCCCCTGTGATGAGAGCTTTCTCGGCATTGACGATATTGACCTCTTCTCCTGCCAGGAGGCTCTTGGCGGTGACACTTGCTAAGCGCCCCAGGACCAATCCAGTTGCATCTACTACTACCATCGCTCTCACCTCAAAATCTTAATGCCCGATCCCTTGGGGTGCTCTTGCATCAGGTTCTCTATACGAATGCACCTGCCGCCAGCCTGCTGAATCTTGGACATGGCCTGGCTGCTGAAGTTGAGGGCGGCCACGGTCACATTGTGCTCCAGATTGCCTGAGGCCAGGACCTTTCCGGCCACGAGAACAGTATCATTTGACTGGGTGTGCCTGTTGATCTTACTGAGATTCACAGCAGCATAGTTGCGGCTGGGCTTCTCTAATCTCCGGGCAATGTCACGCCAGAGGGGAGCGCCCGTATCGCGGGTGGCTGCCTTCAATTCGCCGATAAGGCGGATTATCCTTGGGTTTGTCTTCTCAAACGTCATTTGAATCCTCCGCATGGCCGAAATAGGCCGACTCACGCGTCTTGTGCGCGTTCGAACCATGTGGTTCATGCGCCCAGGGCATAATAATCCCTGTGCGGAATATGTAGCTCGACTATGCACCAGTATTTAAGGGTTTGCTAGGGGGATATTTGGCTGCGGGGCCTATCAGCTGATGAAAGTAGCTGATAATATTTGCTGATGATATTATTGCTTTTGATATTAATATTCCAGCATGCTCCGTCGAAGACTTATTATAAATTAAGGCTAAGTTGGTCTGGGCGAATTTAATGATCGAATTCATCGACATGACCCTCGCATTCTGTGTGGCTTTAGGATTTGCCCTGGGGATCATCAGCGGCCTGACTCCTGGCCTGCACCTGAACAACTTCGCCTCCATGCTCCTGGCCATATCTCCTCAGCTCATCCTCCTCGGCCTGACCCCCTTTCAGATGGCCTCCATAATCCTCGCCGCCAGCATCTCCCAGACGTTCTTCGATGCCATTCCCGCGATATTCCTTGGCGCTCCTGACTCAGAGACTGCCCTCTCCGTCCTTCCCGGCCAGAAATTGATGCTGGAGGGGCGAGGGATTGAGGCCGTTCGCCTCTCGGCCCTGGGCAGCGCGGGCTCAATCGCATTCGCCCTTCTCCTGGTCTATCCCCTATCCTGGATCATCTCCAGCTACTACGACTACCTGACCAAGTATGTGGGCGTTCTCCTCCTGGCCATCTCCCTGATGATGATAAAGTCCGAGAGGGGGCCGTGGATCGAGGGCCAGGGCAGTCTGGTTCACTGGAAGTATAAATTGATCGCAGGGATGCTCTTTCTGACCAGCGGCGTTCTGGGCATATTCGCCTTTGAGCATGAGGATCTGCTATACTCCCCACTGGATCTCGAGCCACAGGTTCTCCTCCCCCTCCTATCAGGGATCTTCGGAGCCTCATCCCTGATCCTGAGCCTCACCACAAAGGTCCAGATTCCCAAGCAGACGGAGAGCAAAATCAAGATGCCTGGCCCAACCATTGCCAAGGCGGTACTGTCCGGCGGCCTGGGCGGATCGCTGGTGGCATGGATTCCAGGAGTCTCGCCCTCTGTGGCCTCGATCGCCGCCCGCCTGGGGTCCCCCGGCACTGCAGAGGAATTTCTGGTGTCCATCGCCGGGGTGAACTCAGCCAATGCCCTTTTCTCGCTCGTCGCCCTTTATGTGATAGATCGGCCCAGGAGCGGGGCTGCGGCAGCCATCCAGCAGCTCCTCACCCTGGACCAGAACATCATGGCTCAGATGATGATCATGGCGGTGATTGTGGTCCTGGCATCATATCTGGCCACCATCGCCGCTGCCCAGCTGGCCGCCAGGAGCATATCCAGCCTGAACTACCCCAGGCTCTGCATCATTGTGCTCGCATTCCTGCTGGCAATGACCTATGCCTTCACCAGCATCTTCGGCCTGTTCATCTTCTTCCTCTCCACCATCGTGGGGCTGATCGCCCCGGTGGCTGGAATCCACCGGATCCATGCCATGGGAGTATTGATGCTGCCACTGATTGTTATGTATATTTGATGGAAATGTAATATGGATGCTTCATATTGCGGCGCCTTCTCCGACAAATTTGTCCTGATCGAGCTCTGGATATCTCATCGCTAGCCTAAAACCAAGATACAATTTCTGATGCATTGGGAGATGTATCGAAGCCTTCATGCTGCCAGCATTTTTTTAGCAGTCAAAGGTTAGCCAAAAGAATAATAAGTGCAAGCCTACGAAGTAAATGCATTGAATAGAAAGATCGCACGCGCATTTATGCTGATGCTTGCATTTGCCATGTTGCTCTCGTATGCAGCAAGCAGGTTCCAGGTCTTGCCCTTTGACCAGAAGTCCTATGAGGAATTGCAGGAGGAAGCGAGCCCTCTGTTCGACATTCTGATGAAAGGAGTTAGCTACCTTGGCGAACTATCGATTGCTACGACTCTGACCGTCATCGCTATGTTGACCTTTGCAACAAGGCGCCAATGGCTGGAGGCCATCTTTATACTGGCGACAACCAGCAGCGCACTGCTGGCTTTTGTGCTGAAGGAACTCGTCCATAGGACGCGTCCATTCCCCCTGGGTCAAAATGTCACTGGAATCATACAGAGCATCAACCAATATAGTTATCCAAGTGGTCATGTCCTGTTTTTTGTCGTCTTTTTTGGGTTCTTAGCCTATCTAGCATGGATACATTTTGCTGGACGTGTTCGCGTGATCATTATCGCTATTTGCGGTGCACTGACAGCTATGATCGGACCGTCACGTGTGTTTCTTGGCGCACACTGGGCGAGCGACGTTCTAGGAAGCTATGTAATCGGCGCGATATGGCTATTCGTTCTGATTCTCGCCTATCAATGGGCGATACGTCGCAATATCATGAGCCCATAAGGTTAATCTGAAAGTGAACTACCGCGTCCTAAAGGGCGCGGCGGGCAGTTCCATCCTGTTTCGAAAGAGTCGAGGAGCGAATGTCCTGATAGAAGTCTTGACACGGATGTTCAAGGGGATAATTGTGATTCATAAAGAAGTTGCAGCGACAGAGATTACTTGGTAGTGAATGTCCGGAAATTCATCTGCAAAATCAGCATAGGGTTTGACTACTGGTTCATATTCATTCTCAATCCTGACTTGGAGCCGACAAATAATAGGGCAGAGAGAGCGTTAATCATGATGGCGCTAGCATCATGGGGGCAGAGAGGATTGGGTTATCTCTAAATGCTAACCGCAAGACTAGCCAGCTAAACACATACGAAATTTTAAATACTATCAAATCCTATTAGTAATAATATTGGGCAAGTTAGGGCCATTTAAGAACCTTAAGATGCAGACGGAACCTTCATCTCAAAGGCTATCCATGCGAATCGCCTGTTAAATTGGTGTTGAAAACAATAAATCGAGGATATATGGTGCTCTGTAAGAATTGCAAAGAGAGGGTAAAGCCGAATATACATTGCAGATGGAGTGATTTTATTCGGGGTCTGGGCATCTTCTATTTGATTTATATCTTCACAAAGATTCCCCAATGTCCGAACTGTAATTTTCCTATGCCCAGAAGAACTATAATTTTTGCCTTCCATTTACCACGATACTTTGCAAAATTGGAGATGAGTTTATCACAACTCACCTATCTCATAGATAGTGTAGAATCCGACTCTCCGAGGTCCTATCTGAAGCGCAAATTCGATATACCTCAATATATTGCTGGTATGAAAAAATACCAAACCACGTCTCAAAATGTGATGGGAAATGAAATTCGCGAATCTATTAATTTAAGAACTATGACATTAAAAAGCAGTATCCGTTCATTCGATCTCTGTGATAAAGAAACCACTGGAATTTTTGATCAGTTTGGCGGTCATTTCATGGATAAGGATGAGCGTATGTGAGAGAAAAACAACATAAAACAGAAAACCTTTAAGAAGTCGAATGAAATATGGGAATGAACTAAGGTGCCCTTTTTTATGGGGTTAATACCTTGTCAGTCTGATATTTTTATATAATTTTTTATTATAATCTTATCTATTGATATTCTAGATGCGCGTTGAACTTGACACATTAATATTTTGATAGCAAAGGCTTTTTATTCAATGACATCCAATATGAATTTGAAATCCAATGGGGGAGATTAAAAGGATAAATGAAGCTGTAGAGGAGGTGAGAGCAAAAATAGGAAAAAGGACGGCTGATGCACAGAGTTAAAAAAAATAGAGCGGTAAGACTATGCAGTAATCAAATTAGAAGAGGTTTGATATGAAAAAGATATTAGTGGCCCTGCTCATTGCCACGATGATGCTGCTGGCTCTGAGGGTAGCGAGACGATGAAACTAAATCTACTACAACAACGACCAGCACAACTCCTAGCCCTGATACTACCAAATCAACAACAACTACAACTAGCTCGGCACCCGGCCCTGATGCTGTCAAATCAACCACAACTACGACCAAGACCACTCCTGCCACCGAGCCTACGACCACGACTAAATCAACAACTACAACCAAATCGACTCCGGGCTTCGAGGCAAACTTTGCCGTTATCGGGATTCTGGCAGTGACATTCATAGCTCTGAGGAGGAGACGCTAGAGAGCGCTTCTTATGTTCTAATAGGCAGTGTTTGGCTTAGGTGAGACTGACTATGATAAGAAAACTCATCAAAATATTGGTCACATTGGGAACTATTGTTCCCGTCATCTTGATTCTGGCGAGGAGGATGCACCGCGGCCTTAAAGGAAAGTAGATTCATCTCTCAGATGTCGGCTAAGACGCAAGAATGATGAATGAAAATGCGGAAGAGACGTGAGATTGCAGTAAGTAACAGGACGGCTAGTGGTGCAGAAAGCAATAATCCTATATATACTTTATATGCGTTTAAGTATCTATTAAAAGTACGGAGGATTCATTATTATGAGAGCCATGGTATTATTCATTGGTTTGTTGTTTCTGTTAGGCATCGTTTTTGCCGGTACCGTTAATTGTAAGTCAGACAACGCTAATCCTGCAGCTCCAGGACAGACAGGGGCTAACCCAGGACAGATAAAATCCACAGACGATCCAGGCGAAAGTTCCAGCAGCATTGATCTGGGGCTGTCGAGCATGGAGAATTGGCTCAATCAGCCGGCCAACTACTTCCCCTGGTACAGCTCGGGTGGATCATCCTTCTACAGCCAAGGATATAGCGACAGCACGTTCTCTCCTTTCAGAGAATTTTATGCAACCTCAGGTATGCCTGTAGTGGGCGGTATAATCAGCACCCCCATCAAGTTCGATATCGCGCAGAAAACGCCTGCCACGGTATACTATGGCGTAGGCCAGGCATTGCCATACTCCCAATATATATCCACAGTGCCATCCAAGACTAACGACCTCTGGATTCAAGGAGCAACAAGCTGGTCCCAGTATGTGGTAAGCCCTGTTGGAACCTGGCTGCAACTGGTTGCCAATGCACCCGTCGGAGGATCAGCAGGATTCTATGATATTGTTCAGACCGACACACCCGCTATAAAGTACAGCACGTATCAGTTCAACCAAGGCTATAACACCATGAACTTCAATGCCAATCAGGTGGGGAGACACATGCTTTACTTTGTGGTGAACAACCAGCCCAGTAATGTGGTCGTTGTGGATGTGTTTGCCCAGGTTCCAACGACTCAGTACCAGACCGGCACTCCGACCACAATGACTCCACCTACGTCAACGCCGCCGCAAACGACTTCTTTTGGCGGAGACACCCCTGTGACAATCCAGTCACAAGGGATGAGAGGATACCAGGTATTCTTGGATGGAAATTACATAGGTACTGAGGGGACAGGTGGAGATCCTCTGGACGGAAAGTTCAGCTTTAGCGTCGTTGGCAACCAGAATCACGACATTAGAGTCTACGATGGCCAATTCAACTACCCGAAGACGATGTACTTCCAAAGAGGAGTTCAGAAGATAATCAATGTGGAGCCCGGAACAGCGGTCTATATCTAGATCGTCATATCTTTTTTCATCACCGAGACATTGTTTGAGAGCTGATCACTCACCCTCTTCCTGTCCGGGCGCCTCCTTCCTTTTCCTCCGGCTTCTCCTCTGGAGAGGCCCTTTTTCGATCCCGTATCATCCCCTTGCGGACCATTCTCTCCTTGATCATCATTCGCACCTCATCGCCGCCCACGCTGAAGACCTCGGAGATCAATTCCTTCGCCACCTCCAACTCCCTGCCGATGAGGGGATCGGATGCGCTCGACCTTCCCGCCAGGCGACAGAGATGGTCTAAGGGCTTGTCCACCATCTGGGAGGAGTATCGGTCCTGCTCCTCTTTGTAGATCTTGAGCATGCCATAGATGTAGGGATAAAGAGGTGTGGCCGGACTGAGCCGGTAAAAGGTGTTGGTCTTCTTCTTGGCCTCGGCACGGGGTGAGGGGAGGATTCTCTTCTCCATGACCACTACCCCCAGCCTCTCCAACTTGTCCAGCTTATTGATGAGGGTGGTCTGGTTCCAGAATGGTCCACCGCCGGTGGGCCCCAGCTCCCGCCAGATCTGGTTCAGCTGCACAAACCCCCCCTTCCTCTTAAGATAGACGAGCAGCATTGCCAGAGGCATTTGATCGCGCTGCAGGGCGGTATAGCGGGCGAACTCATCCAACATGAGTGCCTCTGGGACAAATAACCGTAAAGCCTTTTCGGTTTTTTTGCAGAAGCATTTTTATCCCCCTTGCATCCTCAGATCTCAGGGTTAGACAATGCAAGCGATCATTCTCGCCGCGGGCGAAGGAAGCAGGATGCGCCCACTGACCGCAAGGGTGCCAAAGGTCATGCTCCCGATAGCTGGCAGGCCACTTCTCGAGCATATCGTTCTCCGGGCCAAAGAGGCAGGAATTGAGAGGTTCGTGCTGGTGGTGGGTTACGGCGCCGATTCGGTGCGGGATCATTTCCAGGACGGCCGGAGCCTTGGGGTGAAGATAGAATATGCTCATCAGAATGAGCAGCTGGGAACTGCCCATGCGCTGATGGCGGCGGAGAGCCTGGCCGAGGACGGTTTCATGGTATTGAATGGGGACGTTCTTCCCGATGTTGGCGCACTGAAGGAGCTGGCGGCCAAGGATATGGCGGTCTCTGCGATCAAGGTCGATGACCCAAGCAGGTACGGCGTCTTTCTGGAGGAGGACGGCATCTTCCAGTCGGTGGTGGAGAAGAGCGACGATCCCCCCTCAAACCTGGCCAATGCCGGCATCTATCACTTCAAGAAATGGATCTTCGATGAGCTGCGGGTCATACCCAAATCCTCTCGGGGGGAGTACGAGCTGACAGACGGCCTGAACCGTGCGGCAAACAAAGAGGCAATCGAGATCGTAGAGCTGAACAGCTGGCTGGAGATCGGCCGGCCCTGGGACATCCTGGAGGCTAATCTTGCGCTGCTCCCCCAGGTCGAGCCCCGGATCCTGGGAGAGGTGGAAGAGGGAGCGACCCTGAAAGGAAGGATCTCCATCGGCAGGGGAACAGTCATCCGCTCTGGATCCTATCTCGAAGGGCCGGTTATGATCGGCCAGGACTCGGAGATCGGGCCCAACTGCTATATCCGGCCTGCATGCTGCATAGGGGACAACGTCCGAATAGGCAATGCCGTGGAGATCAAGAACAGCGCCATTATGAATGGCACCAAGATCGGCCACCTCTCCTATGTGGGAGACAGCGTCATCGACGAGAGATGCAACTTCGGTGCAGGGACCATCTGCTCAAACCTACGCCATGATAAGAGTAACATTAAGTCATATCTCAAAGGAGAGAAGATAGACAGCGGCAGGCGCAAGCTTGGTGTGATCATGGGCCATGGAGTCATGACCGGGATCAATACCTCAATCTATCCGGGAACGGTGATTGAGGCCGGCTACTGGGGCAGGCCTGCAGAGGTCATCCGGGGCCATATATCTGCAGAAATGAAAGATAATGGGCTTTTGTGACAAGCCTTTTCAAGGGTGAAGATGAGCACAGGATTTAACGACCAGAACAGGATACAAGGAGATCTTGATGAGAGATTTTATTTCCATAGCCAAGCCCACAGTGGGGGAAGAAGAGATAGAGGCGGTGGGAGAGGTGCTGAGGAGCGGCATGCTCACTCAGGGCGAAAAGGTCAAGAATTTCGAAGAGGAGTTCAGCGAGTATTTGGGTGTAGGACATTCTATTGCCGTCAGCAACGGCACTGTGGCCCTGGACCTGGCCCTGAAAGGATTGGGCCTCGAGCCGGGAGACGAGGTCATCTCACCGGCATTCACCTTTATTGCTACCGCCAATACCGTTCTCTACCAGGGCTCGGTGCCCGTCTTCGCTGACGTGGATCCCAGGACGTTCAATATCGATCCAGACGACCTCTCAGAGAAGATCACCCCTCGTACTCGAGCGGTGATCGGGGTTCACCTCTACGGCCAGCCATTCGATGCCAAGGCTGTTAGCCAGATCTGCGAGGATCATAACATTGCCCTGGTGGAGGATTGCGCTCAGGCCCACGGTGCGATGATCAGGGGGAGGATGGCGGGCTCATTCGGAACCGGCTGTTTCTCCTTCTATCCTACAAAGAACATGACCACCGGTGAGGGAGGCATGATCACCACCAACGATGACGCCCTGGCCGATCGCCTGCGACTGCTCCGAAACCACGGTGACACCGGAAAGTACAACCACATATCAATAGGCTACAACTACCGGATGACGAACATCCAGGGTGCCATAGGCTCGGGCCAGCTCAAGCGGCTGGAGGGATTCATCGCCAAGAGGATCGAGAATGCCGATACCTTGAATAAAACGATCAAGATCGATGGGCTGACAGTTCCCTTCCGGATGGCGGATGTACGTCATGTCTACAATCAGTATGTCCTGCGGGTGGAGGATGACTTCCCCGTCTCCAGAGAGAAGCTGATGGAGTACCTCAATGCCAATGGCATCGCCACCGCAGTACATTATCCCAAAGCGGTCTATGAGCAGCCCATCTACCAAAAGCTGGGTTATGGCCGGGATAGGTGTCCGGTATCAGAGGACGTATCCCGCCGGGTGATGAGCCTTCCTGTGCATCCCTCATTGAGCGCCTCTGACCTCCAGCATATCGCCCAGACCATAAATTGCTTCGAGGACTGAACATGGACGTTGGAGTTATTGGCGTCGGGGCCATGGGAAAGAACCATGTGCGTGTCTACTCGGAGCTGAAAGGGGTAGATACAGTCTACGTCTACGATCCCATATCTGAAAATGCTCAGCGTGCCAGTGAGTTCGCCACCATCTGCTCAAGCCCCGAGGAGCTGCTGGCACGGGCAGAGGCGGTAAGCGTATGCGTTCCCACTCGATACCACTTCGATACGGCCAGTAAGGTCATAAAAGCAGGGGTAAA
This sequence comes from Methanothrix sp., assembly GCA_011620785.1. Taxonomy (GTDB): domain Archaea; phylum Halobacteriota; class Methanosarcinia; order Methanotrichales; family Methanotrichaceae; genus Methanothrix. Next base: position 37,788 of record WOYM01000116.1, read on the forward strand.
CTGCCTGATCGAGAAGCCCATCACAATGACTGTCCAGGAGGCAGAGCGTCTCTTGGGGCTGATCGAGAAGACCGATCTTGTCGTGGGGGTGGGCCATATAGAGAGGTTCAACCCCATTGTGGAGGAGATCAAGAAGATCGCCGAGCGACCGGACTACGTCTCCATCAAGAGACATAACCCCACATCCAACCGCATAACCGATGCCTCAGTGGTCGAGGACCTCATGATCCATGATATAGACATAGTCTTCAATGTCCTCTTCAAAGGGGAGGAGGACTACCAGATCTTCAGCGCCGGCAGCCGCAACGTCTGCGAGACGATGGCGGTCTTCTCCGAATCCGTGGTCTCCATCTCCGCCAGCCGCCTGTCCTCCAAGAAGTTTCGCACCTTCTATGTGGAGGCAGAGGAGTTCACCACCGAGGGCGACTTCATGACCCAGGAGGTATACGTCTACCGAAAACCAGGAAAATACCGGGTAGAGGACGAGAGGTATCTGCAGGAGAACATCATCGAGAAGGTCCTGGTTAACAAGGTAGAGCCCCTCAAGGTGGAACTGAAGACGTTCCTGGACTGCGTCAAGCAGAATAAGAGCTTCCCGGTCACTCCAGGAGAGGGCAAAAAGAACCTGGAGATCTGCGAGAGGATCAAATCGGGAGTCAACTACCGCGTCCTGAAGGGCACGGCTTGCCTCTACGCAAAAAGTCGCGAGGCGTAAGGGTGGCTGACTCTTCATGCTGACTACACTGTGGCACATATATCTCATATGCCTCCGATACCGTGTCCCTGTATTTGCTTGTACGAGTCAGTTAAGCTGTTGTCTGTTCCTCGTCAAAACGAGGGGAATATCAAATGGTCTGACTCTAGCAATGGACATCAGGAGATGGATTTGTGAGCATAAATAACTTACAGGAGATCGGAATGACAAAATCCCAGGACAATTCTATAGGCAATTCTCAGGATGAGTCCCAGGCCTATTATGCTCATCCCACGGCCATTGTGGAGAGCGAATCCATCGGCGAGGGAACGAAGATCTGGCACTTTGCTCACGTGCGCCGGAGCTCTAAAATCGGTAAGGGCTGCAACATCGGTAAGAGCGTCTACATAGACATCGGGGCAGAGGTGGGAGACAATGTGAAGATCCAGAACTTCGTCTCCGTCTACAAGGGGGTTAAGATCGAGGACGATGTCTTCGTGGGCCCATCGGCTACATTCACCAATGACCTCTATCCCCGCGCCTTTATCTGGGACGAGGAGCACGTCTCGGCTACCAGGATCTGCCGGGGGTCGAGCATAGGGGCCAATGCCACCATTGTATGCGGAATAACAGTAGGCGATTATGCCATGATCGGAGCGGGAAGCGTGGTGACAGAGGACGTGCCATCCCATGCCCTGATCCTGGGAAATCCGGGCCGACAGAGGGGTTGGGTCTGCCGCTGCGGCCGTCGTCTGAATACGGTTTTGCATGATGACGGCAGCAAGACTGTGTATAGATGTTCATCCTGCGGAATGGATGTCGAGATCGTAAAGAAGGCATAACGAAGACATAAAAAGGCATAGAAGGGGAGAAGGGCAGGAGAAGGAGAAGAACTATGGAATTGTCCGATAATAAAGCGAAGATCGCGGTCGTCGGCCTTGGCAATGCCGGCCTGCCGCTGGCTGCGGTCATTGCCGACAGAGGAATTGCTGTTTTGGGTGTGGACATAAATGAGGAGCGCTGCCGGCTTATAAACCAGGGAACCAATCCCATCCCCGAGGAAGAGGGTTTGGAGGAGCTGATAATTCGGCACGGAGGGAAGAATCTCATTGCCACACCACGCTTCGAGGATGCGAGAGACTGCTCAAGTTTCATAGTGATTGTGCCCCTATTCGTGGACCAGAGCAATAATCCTGATTTTTCGATTATGGAGAAGGCTCTGCTCTCTTTAGGCCGGATACTGAAGAAGAGGGATCTGGTGGTCCTGGAGACCACCTTCCCTCCCGGGACGACATCGGGTAGGGTCAAAAAGCTGCTGTGCGAGACCAGCGGTCTTAAGGATGGCGAGTTCTTCCTGGCCTACTCCCCGGAGAGGATAATGACCGGATATAGCATAAGCCGGCTGAGGGAGTTTCCCAAGGTGATCGGGGGCACTGATGAGGAGAGCGGCCTGGCAGCATATCAGCTCTACCGGCAGTTCATCTCCAACCTCCATCTGGTCTCATCGGCCAGTGTGGCGGAGATGATCAAGGTGATGGAGGGCTGCTACAGGGATGTGAACATCGCCCTGGCCAATGAGCTTTATAAGATCTGTCAGGATCTGGGAATCGACTTTTTCGAGGCGAGAGAGAAGGCTTGCCATCAGTTCTGCCATATCCACCTGCCTTCCACCGGGGTGGGAGGGCACTGCATTCCCGTCTACCCCTGGTTTTTGATCAAAGAGATGGAAAAACGAGAAAAATTCGATAAATGCCGCCTTCTTCATACCTCACGCATCATCAATGATGAGATGATCCAGTACTGGGCGGAGAGGATATTGCTGGAGTGCATGAAGATCAACAAACCGCTCTGTGAAATCAAGATCTGCATCAAGGGCATAACATTCCGAGCGGGAGTGCGAGAATTCTATCACAGCAGAAACCTGGCACTGGCAAGGCTTCTCTCTGATAAAGGCCTGGACGTCTATGTGGCAGATCCACTGCTGAACAATGATGAGGTGGCCGCCAAGGGCTTCAGAAGCATCAAGCCCAAAGAGGCCGACCTGGTATTCGATCCCTTCCAGCTGAGCTTCGAATCTAGTAAAGCGCTCTAGGGACTTGATCGCATGAAGATAGCAACCATTGTCGGCGCCCGGCCCAACTTCATCAAGCTGGCTCCGGTATCAAAGGAGATAAGAAAGCGAAACCTCAAGGAGGTCATAGTCCATACCGGCCAGCATTATAACTATGAGATGGACAGGATATTCTTCGATCAGATGGGGATAGCTGCTCCAGACTATCACCTGGGCATAGGCTCTGGCAGCCATGGATTTCAGACCGGAGAGATGCTCAAGAAAACGGAAGAGGTCCTGCAAAAGGAGATGCCGGATGCGGTTATAGTATTTGGAGACACCAACTCCACACTAGCCGGTGGGCTGGCGGCGGCAAAGATGCATATCAAGTGTGCTCATATCGAGGCCGGACTGAGGTCGTTTGATAAGAGGATGCCCGAAGAGATCAACCGGGTGCTGGTGGACCATTGCTCTGATCTCCTCCTCTGTCCGACCAGGACTGCGATCGATAACCTGAAAAGAGAAGGGATTGTCCAGAACGTCCATCTGACGGGAGATGTGATGGTGGACGCGCAAAAGGATTGCGAGAGGATTGCCGAGAGCGAATCTCATATCCTTGAGGCTCTGGGGCTCAAGCCCAGGGGCTACTATCTGGCAACTGTTCACCGGGCATCCAACACAGATGATCCGGAAAACCTCAGGGCGATTGCTCTGGCCCTCCAGGATCTGGATGATGTGGTCTTTCCCTGCCATCCTCGAGCGGAGAAGTACCTGAAGAAGTTTGGCCTGTGGGAGGATCTGGAAAAAAAGATCAGGATGATAAAGCCAGTAGGATACCTTGATATGCTTCTTTTAGAGAAGAACGCCAAAAAGATCGTCACCGACTCGGGTGGGGTGCAAAAGGAGGCATATCTCTTGGGCATTCCCTGCATAACCCTTAGGGACACGACGGAATGGATAGAGACGGTAAACGACGGCTGGAACGTCCTCGTCCGGCCGGGGGAGGATATCGCTTCTGCGATCAGAGATTTCCGGCCGAGGCATGAGCGCCAGGATGTATTCGGAAAGGGCAGGGCGAGCGCTATGATCGTGGATCTGATCGAGAAGCTGGTAGGGTCAGGTGGATCTTGAAGATACTCCTTTTAGCCAATCAGCCGGAGAGGACCACCAGGCTCAGGATGTTCAGGGGCACTCTCCAGTCCCAGGGGCATGATGTGATCGTTCCCAGCTTCGGCACTAGAGACTGGATCCGCATTGCCAGGCAGGCGAAGAGGATGGCACTGGACCATAAGCCGGATGTGGTTCATATCTTCAATGTCCCTGATGTGATCTATCACGGTTTTGCCGGGCTGCGGGGAAGGGGCTATAAAAAGCTGATCTACGACTATCGCTCCCCCTGGGGGGTTGAGTTCGCTCAGACCTTTCTAGCTCCTGGGAAGGCATTTGCCGAACGCTTCGAAAGGGAGCTGGCAGAAGCTGCGGACGTCATCACCACCGTCAATGAGCCGCTTGAAAAGAAGGTGAAAGAATATGCCCCTCAAAAGAAGGTCTATATCGTTCCCAACTATCCGCAGCGCTCTTTCTGCCAGAAGGTTGATGAATTCGACACGGGAGAATATGCTGTCCAGCCGGGAAAAGGGCCGATAATATTCATCGGCAGGGTATGCACCCAGGAGGGAATCGGAAAACTGCTGGAGCTTGCCCGGGCAATTCCGGAGAGGGAGTTTTGGATTGTGGGCGGCGGTCCTTTTGCCCGCTATTATCTGTGGAGAAAGCCCGCAAACGTCAGGAATCTGGGCTGGCAGCCGCATGATAAGGTGGCTGCACTGCTCGGCAAAGCCAGCTTATGCCTGATTCCCCGGGAGGAGAATGCCCTTACCCCCTACTCTACGGACAAAAGCGTCTGGAAGCTCAATGAGTATCTGGCTTTGGGCAAGGTGGTGGTGGCATCGGGGGTGACCATGATCGAGAAGAGAAAAAACCTGGTGATTGTGCCCTCCCGGGATCTGGAGAGAGCAGTGAGAGACAACCTGCTGCGAGAGCCTGAGCCGATGGGCCGGGAGGATTATAGGTTCTGGGACATGAACGATCGGGTCATTCAGGAGGTCTATGAGAGCCTGTGAGCGCTCACGGGCTCAAGTGCCTTTGATGCTCTCTAAGTTAGTTTACTCCACCGTCACGCACTTGGCCAGGTTTCTGGGCTTATCGATAGGCAGTCCCAGTTTATTGGCAGTATAATAGGCCAGGAGCTGCACTGCCACGGTGCATAGCACTGCGGAGTAGATGGGCCTGGTCTCGGGAAGCTCTATCACCTTGCTTGCCACCTTGGCGATGTCAGGGTCTCCCTCCGTGGCCAGGGCGATGACCTCAGCCCCTCTGGCTCTCACCTCTTTGATATTGGACTGAATCTTCTTGCCGCAGGTGGCCAGGGCCACCACCGGAGTCTTCTCGGTGATCAGGGCCAAGGGCCCATGCTTGAGCTCCCCACCGGCATAACCCTCGGAGGGGATGTAGGCGATCTCCTTCATCTTCAAAGCGCCCTCCAGGGATATGGGATAGAGGTAGTCTCGGCCTATGAAAAAGTAGCAGCCTGCCCCCGCAAACATCTCGGCGATCTTCCTGATCTCCTCTCTTTTCTCCAGGACCCTCTGCACCAGTCCTGGCAGCTTGGTGAGCTCGATTAACATCTTTCTCGCCTGATCTGGGGTCAGATGGCCTCGAGCACGACCCAAGCGGATGGCAAGGAGGATGACGGCCACCATCTGAGAGGTGAAGGTCTTGGTGGCGGCAACGCCGATCTCCGGTCCGCAGCGGGTGAATATGGTCCCGTCCACAAGCTCTGTCACCGTCGAGCCTACGACATTGGTTATGGCCAGGCTCCGCCCGCCGCAGGTCTTGGCCTTCTTCAAGGCAAGAAGGGTATCAGCGGTCTCACCGGACTGGGTTATCCCCAGGAGCAGCGTTCTGGGTCGCAACTGCAGACTGAGGAACTCCGAGGCCACCTCCACATCCACCGGCAGGCCGGCAGCGCGAACGAAGAGGTTTCTGGCCAGCATACCGGCGTGGTATGAGGTGCCGCAGGCGATGATGGTCACCCTCTCCAGCGACATTATCTCCTCCTCGCTTATGCCCAAGGAAAGCCTCACATCCCCATCTATTTCTGATATCCTGCCGGCGATGGTCTCCCTGATGGCTCTGGGCTGCTCATGAATCTCCTTGAGCATGAAATGGGGATAGCCGCCCTTCTCAGCCGCATCCGCATCCCAGGTTATGCGCTCGACCTCCGACTCCAAAGGCGCGCCGCTGCAATCCATAACCTCTATCCTGTCCGCATAGATACGGGCAATATTGCCGTCCTTCAGGCGGATGACGTCTTTTGTATAAGGAAGAAGGGCGGGTATATCGGATGCCACAAAAACGGAAGAGCTGCCTTTGCCTATAACCAGGGGACTCTCATATCTCGCGCAGACGATGTAAGGCGAGCTGGCAGCCATCACTGCTATGGCATAGGAGCCCTCCACCTTCTCCAGGGCTTTTAGGGTGGCTGCACATAGATCCCCCTTATAGTAGAAGTGGATGAGATGAGCCAGCACCTCGCTATCCGTCTCGGACTGGAACTCATATCCCATCTCGGTGAGGAGCTCTCTCAGATCCAGGTAGTTCTCAATGATCCCGTTATGGACTATAGCGATCTCCCCGGATGTGTGGGGATGGGCGTTTATGTCGCTGGGCCGGCCGTGAGTAGCCCAGCGGGTATGGCCTATTCCCATGCCCTCTCCCGGGCTTCCCATGCTCTTGTAGGTCTTCTCCAGGTCCGCTATCCGCCCGGATGACTTCAGCACCTCGACTGATCCCTGAGATATAACGGCCACTCCCGCAGAGTCGTAACCTCTGTACTCCAGCCTCTTCAGGGTATCAAATAATATGGGTCCAGCCTTATCATCCCCGATATACGCCACAATGCCGCACATTAGCAGATCACCCTGCTATCCCTATTGATCGTGCCGCGGATTGCTGCCCCAGAGCTTATGCTCGCTTTAGTGCCCACCACCGTACCCGGGCTTGCCAGGACCCTGGATCCGACGGATACATCGTCGGCAAGGATGGCGCCGAACTCCGCTCTCTGGAAGATCCCTTCAATCTCCACCACGCAGGAACCTGTCTCAACCACCACCTGATCTTTAAGAGTGCAGCTTGCCCCGATTACCGAGTCGGAGATTATGCACCCCGATCCGATCCTGGCGTCATTCATCAATATGCTGTTTCTGACCTCGGAATGCGGACCGATCCGGGCCGAATCGCCGACAGAAGTGGAGGGGAGGATGACGGCATTAGGGCCAATATCGCAGTCCTCTCCGATGGAGACCGGACCGACCAGATAGGACCCTGAACGAATAATACTTCCCTCGCCCAAATGGACTGGACCCTTGATCATCGCTCCTTCCTCCACATCGCCCATGATCTTTGGCTCATCCATTCCTAAAGCCAGGCTATTGGCATTGAGAAGATCCCAGGCAAATATGGCGTCCGCCCAAATTCCTTTGGTTATGAGGGGAAAGATTTGGGTCCCTTCTTTGATCATCTGCATGATGGTTTCAGGAAGCTCATAGGAGCCCCGCTCCGATATGGGGGCCTGCTTGAGGGCGTCAAAGACATCGGGGCTGAATTTATAGGAGCCTGTATTCAAAATCCCCGAGCAAGGCCGCCCTGGTTTCTCTATTATCTCTGTTACCAATCCGTTGTCAACGATCAGGACTCCATAGTCGCCGGTATGGCGGCGGAGGGCCGCCAGGATCACATTCTCTCCTTGGGCCGAGACGAGCTCGTTCACTGCCCTTTTATCTATGAGGTTGTCTCCATTTACCACCAGGAACTCCTCGTCAACATACTGCTCGGCCTTGAGCAGGGCATGAGCAGTACCCAAGAGCTCATTCTGCTCGATGTAGGTGATGGCAACATCAAAGTCTATTCCATCCTCAAAGTAGTCCATCACCCTCTCTTTCTGGTATCCGACCACCACATAGATGTCCTCGATTCCGTTTGCAGCCAGAGCGCGAATGACGTACTCCATAAAAGGCCGGTTGCCCACGGGAAGCATGACCTTGGATCGGGTCTGGGTAAGCGGTCTGCATCTGCGGCCTTCTCCTGCCGCCAATATCACTCCCTTCAAATCTATCACAGCCAGAATGCTAAATGGATACGCTCATATCTTGCTCTAGATCTTTTCGGTCAATTGTACGTGAACGCTCCCCGTCCTAAAGGGCGGGGCTTCTATCGCTTTTGCGAAGAGATTGCATCCCCAATCTCAGAATGTTTATTGCTGCATTGAGATCCCGGTCGCGTACGTGGTATACTGAAAAGTGCTAACCAGTGACGCAATCAATGTTTGCTGCCAAAATGAATCTCATGCGTTCGATTCTCGTGATAGTTTTCAGTAGTCCTCACCCGCGACCCCATAATGAAAAGCAGTAGGAAGGCCCAGGCTTTTATAGAAGCCCTGATAAAGTCGTCCGGCAAGAGGATAATGCCGCCTGGAAGGATCTATATCCTGCAGATAAAGGCAAACCGGCATGATGAAGGCAAAATATGAATATACTGGTAATACCCACCACCGACTGGATCAGACATCCCGTTCCCAACCGTCTGAACTTCATCTTCGATACATTGGCTGAAGAGCATGAGGTATATGTGCTGCACTTCGGCCTGAAGAGGTTTAGCAATTTGAGAGAGCGAGAGACGAAATGCCAGCTATTGAAAGCAAGCTGGATAGAGACCGAGGATCCATCCCTCTATTATATCCTGAACTTCCCCTACCATATCTGGAAGATCAGGAGGATTGTGAAAGAAAAGAAGATCGATGTCATTCTTTCCACCAATATCCTCCCTTCATTTGCCGCCAACTTCTCCCGAACGCCAATCGTATTCGACTATCTGGATCACCTTGAGGAGTCAGCATCGATCTACTATCCCGGCTCAGCTTTAGGAGAGATAGTCAAGTATGTGGTGAGCTTCATCACCAAGTTCAATCTCCGCCATGCCCGCTCTGTCATAACCGTCACCAAAGAGCTCAGGGAGTATCTCCTGGGGGTGGGGGTAAAAGATGTAGCTGTGATACCCAACGGCGTGGACACCAGAGTCCTCCGACCGCTTCCCATGTCAGAGGCCAAGAGCTCTCTGGGGCTCGAGGGCACAGTCCTGGGATATGTCGGCTCTCTGGAGCACTGGGTGGACCTGGAGACGGTGATCGAGGCTTTGCCGCGCTTAGATGCTACCCTTCTGGTGGTGGGGCCAGGGCTCTTTACCGATTATGGGGATGGGATAAAGAGGATGGCAGAGGATCTAGGAGTGGCGGAAAGGGTGGTCTGTACCGGAGCGGTGCCATATAATGAGCTTTCCAGGTACATCAGCGCCATGGACATCGGCCTGAATCCCCTCAAGATGATGAAGAAGAACGAGTATGCTGCCGGGGGGAAGGTCTTCAATTACCTGGCCTGCGGCCGGCCGGTGCTGTCCAGCCGGATGATATCATTGGAGAGGCTGCTTGGGGATGAGATATACTATTTTGATGATGTGGAGAGCTTTATAGCTCAGGTGAATAGCATTCTGTCGGTGGAGCCGACCACAAAGAGGTTCCGGTCTCTGGCGGAGCGGTATGACTGGAGAGCCATTTCCAAAGATTATCAGAAGGTCTTGCTTGAAGCTGCTGATTGATGCGACTAGAATAACACTGTGATGGATAATATTGAATGAATATAGCATTTGTATATTACCCACGCTCCTCATTCGTAAAGCAGGACTGTTCATCCCTGTCCAGGCATTTCCGGGTCGAAAGGCTGGGCTACAGCGGCGCCGGCGACATCCTCAAAATGGTCAGGCCGATCTGGCGATCAGATCTCACATTCTCCTGGTTTGCCTCCGGACATTCTTTCGCTGCCGTGCTGCTCTCCAAGCTATTGAAAAAAAGATCTGTGGTCGTCGTAGGGGGCTACGATGTGGCCTTTGAGCCGGATATAAGCTATGGCCAGTATACTCTGGGCAGACTCAAGAGAGTATATTCTGACTTTGTTCTGGGAAATGCGGATATTGTCCTTCCTGTATCTGAATTCACCAAGTCGGAGGTCCTGGCCAGAGCCAAGCCGAAAAGAGTTCAGGTTCTCTATCCGGGGATCGATATGGACAGATTCCAGCCCGGTGGGGAGAAAAAGGATCTGGTGATGACGGTGGCCTCCGGTTCGGGTCGCATAATAAAGCTTAAAGGACTGGATGCGTTTATCGGGGCCGCTGCTCTGCTTCCCGAGATCCGATTTCTGATTGTGGGACTATCCGACCAGGACCGAGAAGAGCTACAATCCAGATCGACGGAAAACGTTTCGCTTTTCGGATTTATATCCAGGGAAGAATTGTTGGCTTTTTATCAAGAGGCCAGGGTCTACTGCCAGCTCTCTTATCGGGAGTCCTTCGGAATGGCTCTGGCTGAGGCCATGGCCTGCGGATGCGTGCCGGTGGTGACAGAGAGAGGAGCAATCCCTGAGGTTGTGGAAGACACTGGCTATTATGTTCCATACGGCAGTGCAAAGGCTACCGCAGAGGCAATAGAGAAAGCTTTATCCTCAAAAAAGGGGATAGGCTCGAGAAAACGGGTGGAAGAGAGGTTCAGCTTGAGGAGAAGAGAGGAGGCATTGCAGTCTCTGCTGAAGAGCCTGATGAATAGCTAATTTCATATGACCAGATAAGGGGGATTCTATCAGGAACTATCTTATAATTGAAAAGCAAACTGATTGATGGCAGCAGTATGGACTGACATAATCATACTGCATGAAGGGGAATTAAATGAAGATCGTCCTTGTTTACTATGGCTACTTTTCTTCATTCATCCAAAAAGATCTTGATATGCTATCCCGCCATTATGAGGTGGAAGTGGTCAGCTTGTCTTCTCTTGGCGATGCGGTGAAATTGGCCGGGGCGATGACAGGATGCCGCATGGCCTTGATATGGTTTGCTGGAGGCCATGCAGCAGCCACCGTCCTCCTCTCAAAGCTTCTGAGAAAAAAGACCATTATCGTGGTCGGAGGCTTTGATGTTGCCTGCATCCCGGAGATAAACTACGGCCGTTTCGCTCAGGGCAGGACCAAGAGTATTCTCACCAAATTTGCCCTGGAGTACGCGGACAGGGTGCTGGTGGTTGATCCATCCTTGAAGGATGATGCTATAAATAATGCCAGGATCAGTGGCCATAATATAGACTATCTTCCTTCTGGATTCTCAGATACTGAGTTTTATCCCAAGAAAGAAAAAGAGAGCTTAGCACTGACCGTTGCCATGGGAGAGAGATGGGACCGAGCCCTGATCAAGGGCCTCGATGTTTTTGTTGAATCGGCAAAACACCTTCCGGAGGTTGGCTTCAAGGTGGTGGGGATCGCAGGTGATGCCTTGTCAAGGCTAAAAGAGATTGCTCCGGATAATGTGGAATTCACGGGATTCGTCTCCCATGATGATCTCCTTGAATCCTACCAGAGGGCCAGGGTCTTCTGCCAGCTATCCATGAGGGAAGGGCTGCCCAATGCTCTGTGCGAAGCGATGCTCTGCGAGTGCATTCCTGTGGGCACAGATCGCAACGGCATTCCCAGAGCAATTGGAGATACTGGCTTTATTGTGCCCTATGGCGATCCACGAGCTGCAGCGGAGGCCATCAAAAAAGCACTGGCGGATCGGAGCAATAGGGGCAAAAAAGCCAGAGAACGGATAATTGAGCTATTTCCAGAGAAGAGAAGAGAGGATGGGTTGATAAAGACGATAAATGAGCTGGCTAAAGGCTGAAATTGGTTGGAGATCATTGAATTATATATGATGGCTGAGCGCAGAATCTCATCTCCGGCCCTCTCTTGGATCGATGAATGCAGCTAGCCACTCCAGATCCGTCCTCAGCAGGCCGCATAAGATCCCCAAAATGGCTTTTGCCTTGATAGAGGGAAGATTATCCTCCTTGATGGCCTTTAGGAGAGATTCCCGGGCATCAGACCATTTGCCTTCTCTCAAGTAGGCTCTTCCCAGATAGTAATCGATCTCCCTCGCCTTTCGATCCATTCTGGCAGCAATATCATTGTCCTCATGGGCAAGAGATGCCCTGACATCTGCAGGAAGGCTTTTATAGAATTCTGTGAAGTAGAGCCCTGCCCGGACCATCGAGCTTTTCATGGTTGATGATATCTGGCTATCATGCCTTCGGTAGCAGCCCAAAACGGCATCTATGGGCAAGAAATCTCCGATAAGGCTAAGCTCCAGCCATGTCGATCCATCCACGAAAGGAAGTCCTTCAGGCTGCTTGAATCCTCCAATAGACTGCAATGCAACCTTTTTGCAGACAATGGTGCAGGAATGCATGGGATTTTCGATGAGCAGATTACCCAACTGCTCTTCCCTGGTCAGACCCATAAAGCGCTCCATATCATTGGGAAGGACGGCAAGAAGATCGCCCTTTTCGTCCATCACCTCTGCCCTCCCCCAGCTCAAGATGGCATCACTGTCCCTCATGGCATCGATCTGGATCTCCAGCTTATCAGAAGGCCAAAAGTCATCCCCCTCAAGAACGGCTATGTACTCGCCCTTTGAGATCTGAAGGGCTAAATTGTAGCTCTCGCCAAGCCTAAGAATGCCCTTATTATCTTGACGAATATATTTGATTCTATCATCTTTGTACTGGGAGACTATCTCAGCAGTCTTATCGGTGGACCCATCGTCGATCACTATTTGCTCCCAGCTGGCATAGCTCTGGGCGAGGACGCTCTCCAGGCACTCTGAGATGAAATTTTCATGGTTGTATGTAGGAGTAATTATTGACACCAAAGGATCGATAGCCATAGATATTTCCTGCAAGCAGCTAATTGTTGGTCGATTGGCTTTGTCATTCTTTTAATCACCCTTTCTTGCGAGGTATTCTTATCCCGCTCAGCAGCTGCCCTGCCATCTGGATATCAACATTATCCACTACCCTCAAAATGATTATCAAGAAGAAATAGATAATAGCGGATATCACTATCAATAACGGTACCGTAAGATGGTCAAATCCTCCTATGAAAAGCACCATTGCCAGGCAGGCAACTAGAATCTTGAAGAGAGAGGCAATCATATTCCTGGGAAGCCCATAGCCTTCTTTTATAGCGAAGTGCAAGAGGAAGAGAAATGAGAAGAGCTGCGTGGCCACCGTTGCACTGCTCGCTCCTATGTAGCTGTACTGAGGTATCAGAAACAGATTCAAGATTATGTTCAATCCAGCGGCAAGCATGGTCTGCTTGGCCACGACCATCTGGCGGTTAATGGAATTGAATAGATACCCAAAAGCAGAATTAATGAAGATCAGAACCTCAGACCAGATTAATATCTGCAGGGCAATTGTTGAGGGAGCGAAGGCCGGCCCGTACACCAGGTAGATCAAATCCTCTCCTAATACCGTTGTTCCCACTCCAATGGGAATGGCCAGCATCATCAGATACTTAAAAGATCGCTCATACATGAATCCCAAATATTGGTTTGAGGAGACATAAAACTTTGACATAATGGGATATATTGATCCCAAAAAAGTCACTGGAATAAAGGAAAGGATAATTACCATACGATATGCTGCATTGTATGATCCCATGACCTCATTGGGATTTAATATCAATAAAGATAGCATAACTGTATCAATATAATAATATATCCTCACAAAGACTGACGAAAGGCCGAAGGGGATGGCCTCCTTTATCATATATTTCCAGAGATCTATATCTATATCCCACCTGGGTCGGGGGAGCTTTCTCAGAGCTACAAGGGTAAAATAGCCCAGAGAGATGAAGCTTGAGAAGAGGTACACATAGGCAAAGCCATAAACATCTACTCCCAAACCGATGGCCAGGAGGGCGAAGGTGAGCATAATTGAATTGTATATCACCGTGCCCAATGAGATGTACTCCATTATCTCATAGGCAGAAACAACCGAGCTGATGATGCCGGAAAAGGAGATGACGATGAGAGAGAGGAGAATCACCATCACTATCTTCATGGTGGAGAACGGATAGCCCAGGGCATAGCCTATGGCAGCCGTGCTCAGAAGGGTGATTGCTGCCAGGACGACCTTGACTAATATGGTGTTTCCAATGTATATTGCCGTCTTGGACCTATCTCGGGCTACATCTCTGACGATCACTGAGGAGATTCCAATATCCGCCAGGAAGATGGTAATCGAGGCAAAAGCGATGGCAAACGAGAGCAGACCGTACCTTTCCAATCCCAGATAGCGAGTGGTGTAAACCAAAAAGAAAAAGCTGAATACAAATCCAATGATATTTGAGGAGGCCAAAAATATGGTATTCTTGGCTATCCTCTGAATGGTATTCACTGCAAATCACTTGAACGCTGGAAGAAACCAATCCCATGTTCTATCGCAGCGCTCATCCCTTTTGCCATTGATCGTATCCGGAACGATAGCCGGATCATTCCAGGGCCTTCTCTCCTCATCGGGACTGGCATAATCATAAAGCCGGTTTACGAAATAAATCAGCGTGGCCTGTTCATTTCCCACAACCCCAAAGCCATGCCAGTAATGCCCTGGCATCCTGACCATCTGGGGATTGTCCCCGGCGGAGACGATCTCATCCAGCTCCCGGGTATCATCATCGTAAGCGCAGATCTTCAGCGCGCCACGAACTACAAGGAAATGATCTACCTGTCCTCTCTCATGCCGGTGCCAGGCCCTTACCATGCCCGGATAGCTCAGAGACATATTGGCCTGCACAATGTCATCCTGAATAACATCCTTCCAGTCCGTCCTCATGATCTCAGTGAAAAATCCGCGCTCATCGGCAAATCGCTTCAAGGGTTTTATTACAATTCCTGGCAGCATCACATGACCTCATCATCATCGTGTTTTTTTTCAGCTCTCAAAAGCCATTTTTTGGCCTTTGCCATGCATTCTTTCAGCCCGATAGAATCTCATCTCTTAGTACTTGCAGGGATTCACAAAGGTTGAGGGGCCCATTTTTCAGCATCCTGCTGGCTTTGCTGGTATCCAGAGATGAATCCATTGGCCTTCTTGCCAGCCAACCGATGTCGCTCATTCGAGTGGGGAGGATCAGTCGGCGATCAAGGTCGAATGCCCTGGCCAGCTCGCAGGCAAAATCATATCTGGATACCCTGGCGGCTCCTGAGAGATGATAGATCCCGGATAGATGCCGGTCCGCCGCCTCCAGCACCATTGCCGCCAGATTGCTGTTCAGGGTGGGGGTTATGAACTGATCTGTGACCACCCTCGCCTCTTTGCCTGATTTAAGGGCGTTCAACAGCCATAGGGCGAAGTTGACCTTGCCGCTGGCTGGCCGGCTGCCATAGATCACACAGGTTCTGGCAATACACCCTTGATCCAGACAGAACTGCTCTCCCAGGAGCTTGGAAAGGCCGTAATAGCTCACCGGGTTCGTCTCCTCCTCCTCCCGGTACAGCCCCCGCTGGCCATCGAAGACGTAGTCCGTCGATATGTAGACCAGATAAGAGCCGGCCTTTCTCGCCGCCTCTGCTATCGCTCGGGTCCCTTCCACATTAATCTTGTAAGCCAAATCCTTTTCCCGTTCACATCGATCCACATCGGTCAGGGCGGCGCTGTGCACGATTACATCCGGCCTCATCCTCTCGATGATATCGCGGATGCCATTTGCGTCCAAGAGATCGAATTTTACCTCTTTTCCATAGGGGGGCTGGTTATGAGCATATCCGCTATAGACCTGCTCTCCCCTGGCCAAGGCCATCTCTGCCAGCTTGCTTCCCGCAAGGCCGCTGCCGCCGGTTATGAAAAACTTCATAGCATCTCACTCCTACCACTTCAGCCGCCAGGGGGTGGCACTCAATACCGAATCGTTCACCAGCGGACGATACCAATCAGGGTTCTGCAGATACCATTCCACTGTAGTCTGAAGACCTTCCTCAAAGCTCCGCTCAGGCCGCCAGCCCAGCTCCTTTCTGATCCTGGACGAGTCCAGGCTGTAGCGGGCATCGTGTCCCGGCCTATCCTCCACAAACTCGATCTGATCCTCGCTCTTGCCCAGCATCTCGAGAATGAATTTAGCAATAAACAGATTGGTCCTCTCCTCTCCGGCAGAGATATTATAGATCTCGCCCCTTCTCCCCCTATTGAGAACCTGCTCTACCGCCCGGCAGTGATCTGTCACATAAATCCAGTCTCTCACATTCTCTCCTGTGCCGTAAATGGGGATCTTCAGCCCTTCATTAGCCCTTATTATGGTCTTGGGAATCAGCTTTTCGGGAAACTGATAGGGCCCGTAATTGTTGGTGCAGCGGGTGATCATGGCCTCCAGACCGTAGGTTCGAGCATAGGCCAGGACGAATACGTCCCCTGCCGCTTTGCTGGCGGAATAGGGGGATGAGGGCCGCAATGTCGAATCCTCAGTGGATGAGCCCCTGAGGATGTCCCCATAGACCTCGTCGGTTGAGATCTGGACATATCTGACGGAAGGATTATGATCTCTTATGGCCTCCAGCAGGCAGAATACCCCGATGACATTGCTGTGCAGGAAGGAGTCGGGCCGGGAGATGGACCGGTCCACGTGGGTCTCGGCAGCGAAGTTCACCACCAGATCCGCCTTTTCCACCAGACTGGATACAAGGCTGCTATCGGCTATGTCTCCCTGGAAAAAGGCGTATCTTCTATCATCCTTTAAGTCCCTCATATTCTGGATATTGGAGCCGAAGCCTTGAGCATCCAGGTTCAGGATTTTGCAGTCCTCGTGCCGGTTCAGCATTAAGCGGATGAAGTTGCTGCCGATAAATCCGAGGCCCCCGGTAACAAGAAGATTCATAGCCATCACAGCGATATATCGGAGTTATCTCCCACGATCATCCGGCTTCCTCTTGGCAGGCTATCGCATTCCTTGATCCTGACGTTCCTGCCGATCAGGCTTTCTACCACCTTTCCGGCATTGACTATCCTGCTTTCATCCATGATGATCGAGTCCTCTACCTCCGTGCCGCATATCTGACAGCCGATGCCAATGGAGGTGTAAGGGCCAATATATGAATCGGATACAATGCTGTCCTTTCCTATTATGCAGGGCCCCTTTACCACTGACCTTCTGATTCTGGTTCCCTTCTCCATTATCACCCGTCCCATGATCCGGGACTCCTCCACCTCGCCGTCGCACCTTCCATCGATGTCGTCCAGGATCAGGCGGTTGGCCTCGAATATGTCCTCTGGCTTTCCGGTATCCTTCCACCACCCCTCCACAAAGGAGGCATCCACCTTATGGCCATTCTCAATCAGCCACTGAATGGCATCGGTGATCTCCAGCTCATTCCTCCAGGATGGTTTGATGGATTTGCAGGCCTCTATGATCAATGGGGTGAAGAAGTACACCCCTACCAGGGCATAATTGGAGGGAGGGATTTTGGGCTTCTCCACCAGGCGCCTGATGCTACCGTCCGGGTTCAGGTCGGCCACACCGAAGCGCTGAGGATCGTCGACCGGGGTGAGCAGAACGCTTGCGCTGCTGCCCAGACTATGAAAACGCTTCTCATGGCTGACTATGCCGTCTCTTAGGATATTGTCCCCCAGGTACATAACAAAATCTTCATCCAGGAAATCCTCCGCCACCAGTATGGTGTGGGCAAGTCCTTTGGGCTCACCCTGATAGATGAATTTGATGGGAACCTCCCAGTCCGCTGACTGCACTGTCTCAATGACCTGCTCCTTGTTCGGCCCCAGGATTATGCCGATCTCGTCCGCCCCGGCCTCGATCACATCCTCGAGGGCATAGAAAAGAACTGGTTTATTGGCTACTGGAATGAGCTGTTTTTGCTGCGAATAGGTCAGAGGTCGCAGCCTCGTCCCTGAGCCGCCTGAAAGTATGAGCGCCTTCACAGTTCACACCTCAAAAAGCCCTTAATTCTGCATCCATGGGTTCAGGGTTGTACCTAACGGCAAGATATACCCTTCGATCTGCTGAATAGATCATTGATAAAAGTGGTGCAAATCCGATTGGCCTGGCAGCCAATTCAAGGACCCGGGTATATGACCTCGATGTTCTCCATGTTCAGTATCAGCTTTCTCAATTCTTCGCAGTTAATGGCATGCTTGTACTCGCTGCACATCTTCACCCTCTCTGATAGGTCGCCTAGCTCTTGATCCTTAAGATAGTAGCCCATCCTCTGGGTGATGTACTTCAGGGCCTTGACTCCGGTGTGCTTGCCGATGATGATATGCCTTGCTGCGCCCACCAACTCCGGGGAGTAGGGCTCGTAGGTCCTGGGCTCCTCTAACACCGCAGCCACGTGAATCCCTGACTCGTGGGAGAAGGCATTGGTCCCCACCACCGCCTTGTTCTTGGCCACTGGAACATCGGAATAGGTCTGGACCAGCTGGGAGAGGTCCTTTATCTTGGAGAGATCATAGCTCTCGATATCGTAGTGCAACCTCAGGGCGACCAAGAGCTCTTCTAAGGGAGTATTGCCGCTGCGCTCGCCAATTCCGTTCACAGTGGTATGCAATTGTCTGGCCCCCGCCTCGGCCCCAGCAAGGGTGTTGGCCAGGGCCATCCCCAGGTCGTCATGGCAGTGCATGCAGATCGGGGTCTTTACGTACTTGCGAAGCTCGCTGATCATATAGTGGGTCGTGCGGGGGTTCATGATGCCCACAGTATCCGCGACGCTCACGTAGTCGGCATGGTATTCCTCAGCCTTCTTGTACAGCTTCTTTAAGGTTTCAAAATCGGTGCGCGTTGCATCTTCCGCTGAGAAGCGCACTATCAGGCCGTGATCCTTGGCGTACTCGACCGTCTGGAGAGCACAGGCTATGGCCTCAGGACAGCTCATGTGAAGCTTGTGTTTGAGATGGAGGTCCGAGGTGGCGATGAAGACGCTGATCATGTCCACGCCGCAGTCAATAGCAGCATCAACATCCTTCTTGACCGATCGAGAGAGGGCTGAGATCTTGGCCTTAAGCCCCAGGTTGCAGACCTCTTTCACTGCGTTCATCTCTGCAACAGAGACCACTGGAAAGCCAGCCTCAATGACCTCCACGCCGATCTCGTCCAGCCTAAGGGCGATATCCAGCTTCTCATCGGCCCTAAAGACCACTCCCGGCATCTGCTCCCCATCGCGCAAAGTTACATCGCAGATCTCTATGTCCAGAGGCGGAGTCCCGGCCAGACTGAGAAATTGATTAAGGGAATAGTCTTGCATAATGTGGTTAAATGAGGATTCATTACATAAATTGGTTTCGAAGGAATGAGCATTCCGGCAAGGCTCAAAATTTAGAGATTCGCATAATTTTCCAGGATCCAGCGGTTGCGCACCTCGGGGTGGAACAGGAGTCCCCAAATGGGTTGAGAGCAGTGGGAGAAGGCCTCGGGAGACAATTCTGTCCCTGCCAGACTGATGAATCCCTCGGGCAGGGTGGGATCAAGGCCATGCAGATGATATACCTCGATTTTGCGGCTGGGGCCGAGGATATCCGACTCCCCGACCACCTCGATCTTCTCCAGGCCGATGGCGGGCTTGTGTCGCGAGCTGATCTTTCCTCCAAAGATGGCGGCGATGATCTGCATGCCGGCACAGATCCCCAGGACGGGCCAGTCTCCTTCCTTCAGCCAGGAGTATCTCTCCAGATGATTCAGGTACTCGCTATCCTTCAAGGCCGTGCCGCAGAGAACCACCTTATCGCAGCCTTTCAGACGCTCTTCATCCAGCAAGGAGATATGGCAGACCTGGCAGGGAAAGCCTGTCCTCTCCAGGATCCTTTGGACCGGACGGACGAACTCATATTGAGAGAGGGAATCGGCCTCGTAGCAGCTGTCCACCAGGAGGATCCTTGCTTTGCCGTTCATTTATCCACCAGCCTCATCTCCTCAATGATGTACTGGCCACGGTAGTTGGCATAGGTCCCGGATGCTCTTAAGATCTCGATCCTCTTTCGAAAGAGGGGGATGGGGCCGTCCAGGACAAAGGTCTCGATCTCCCCACCCTCGCCAGAGGGATTGATCTGATACCTCTCCTGGAGCTGGGCGAGCCTCATGATCGTCTCCTCTGTGAGCTCCGCTCCCAGCCAGCTGGCATCAAAGGGATAGGCATAGACCCCAGAGATGATCACACGAAAGCCTTCAGTTAAGAGAGTCTTAAGATAATCGATCTGATCGGTCTGCCAGAGGGGATTGAAGCACCACAGGTCAAGAGAATGGCAGATCCTCTGCACTCTGGCCGCCTGGTAGACCGACTCGATCGCCCCGGTGACGATCCCCTGGACGCCATAGCAGTCCCGCGCCTCGGCCAGGGCGGACTTCAGATCCTCCAGCTCCTTCTCCTTTACCCCCTGAGTGGGCCGGCAGAGCTGGGGGATGTGCATAGCCTCGGCCTGAAAAGGGGTATGGCGGATGTTTGGGGTGTGAAACATATAGCTGTCCGGATTTTGAGAGAGAAGGGTTATCAGGCAGGCTACAGTATTCCTCTCCTGCGCCCTCCAGCAGGCAAATACCGAATCCTTTCCCCCGGAAAACAACACCCCCAGCCTCATAGATTCCTCTCTACACCTCCAATTCGAGCATCTGCCAGACCTTTTCCATATCCAGGTGGGCCTCTACCGCCTCGGCCAGCTCCCTGTAGCCACTGCCCTTTTGGGCCTTTGCCCGATGAGACTTGCCCTCTGCCTTTAGCCCTGACGCCTTGATCCCAGTTGAATTCTTTCTCTCATATAGGAAATCCAGGAATGCGTCCCTTAAGTTCTGGTTATCAAAGATGCCGTGCAGATAGGTGCCTATCACCAGGCCGCTGTTCGCCACTGCGCCATCATCTCCAAAGGCAGCCGGATCCATGGAAGCTGTCACTCCCATGTGAATTTCATAGCCTGTGACCTCCTGGCCTCTGATTCTATCCAGTATTGGGCCACCTCCTGTGACTGGCTTTCTCACCTGCACCGTCCTCTTCTCATACTGGTCAAAGCGGGTAGTGGCATTGAGCAATCCCAGCCCGGGCAGGCTGCCTTCGGTATCCTCTACCCCGCAGTCGATGATCTCCTTTCCCAGGATCTGATAGCCCCCGCAGATGCCCAGGATAGTAGTCCCCTGCAGGGATCTGATCTGATCAGCCATGCCCTTCTTTTCCATCTCCAGAAGGTCGGATATGGTGTTTTTAGTTCCCGGTATGATCACCGCATCCGGATGGCCCAGGGGCTCGTCCAGATCCACATATCTGATATAAGCCCTCCTCTCCAGGGGCTCGAAGTCTGTGAAGTTGCTGATCCGGGGAAGCCTGATCACTGCGATCTCCACCGCTTCGGAGGAGAAACGGGCCTTCTTGTCGCCCAGGGAGACCGAGTCCTCAGATGGTATGTCCAAATCGAGATAGGGCAGGACTCCCAGGACGGGAACGCCTGTGAGTTCCTCTAGCGACCTCAAGCCAGATCCGAGGATCGCGGGATCGCCCCGGAACTTGTTGATCACCAGGCCCCGGACCAGAGGGCGAACGTCCGGGGGCAGGAGCTGAACTGTGCCATAGAGGCTGGCGAAGACCCCTCCCCGCTCGATATCACCCACCAGGATAATGGGGGCCTGGAGCAGCCGGGCGACGTAAATGTTGGCGATATCCCGGTCGAAGAGGTTGATCTCCGCTGCTCCTCCTGCCCCCTCCACGACAATGTAGTCGTACTCATTCTCCAGCTCTCCTACCGAGCGGTCAACCACCTCTTTCAGACCCTCGATGTCCCGGTAGTACTCCTCTGCCGATTTGTCGGCCAGGGGCTTTCCCAGGACTATTACCTGGGATGTTCTATCCCCCTTGGGCTTGAGGAGGATGGGGTTCATGAACTCCGTGGGCTCGGCCCTGGCGGCGCGGGCCTGCACCGCCTGGGCGATGCCGATCTCCGCACCACTTTTTGTGACCCAGGAGTTGAGGCTCATGTTCTGGGACTTGAAGGGAGCTACGCGGTATCCCCGGTCGGATAGAAGGCGGCAGAGGGCAGCGACAAGGGTGCTCTTGCCGGAGTGGGATGTGGTGCCCAGCACCACGATGAAGCGGGCCATAGGCAAAGCGAGGATGTTCAAGCTTATTTGTCTTTTGGAAGATGGAATTGGACGGTCATCCGCTTCCTCCGGCCAGCTCCATCGCTCACTCACTTTCATTCTCCAGCCATAATCGGCTATGCGAAATGCTGAAATGAGACAAAGACCCAGTAATTGTCGAGTGTGAACTGCGATGAAAGCAATAGGAATTGTGGGAAGCCCAAGAAAGAACGGCAACGTAGACACCCTGGTCTCAAGGGTTCTGGAAGGAGCCAGTGAGGCGGGGCTTGATACCTCCAAATACTTGCTCAATGAGATGAAGTACTCCGGCTGCCAGGCTTGCGAGTACTGCAAGTCTCATGATCACTGCCGCTTGGATGATGATGTCACAAGGCTCTTCGAGGAGATGAAAGAGGCGGATGCAGTGGTCTTCGGCTCGCCGATATACTTCTTCTTGTTCAGCGGACAGTTCAAGCTGATGGAGGACAGGATGTACTCATTGATCGATGCGGCATTCGTCTCTCGCCTCCCCTCGGGAAAGAAGGCCATCATTGTGACCAGCCAGGGTGATCCAGATGTTGCGAACTATGCCAAAGCAGCGGATGATTTTGCCCTCGCCCTGAAGATGCTTGGATTTGAGGTGGTGGATATCATTCGCATGGTAGATGGCATCACCCCGGATGCCGTTCTGGCGAAAAAAGAGCTGCTGGAGATGGCACGGTCTGCGGGAGCTGCCCTCGGCGGGCGTTAGAATAGATCCTGCTTAAGGCCGAGACCCTCAGGCCAACCAGCCTGACCTTCTTTTTCTTTCTCAATAATTGATCAACCAGTCGTTTGCCATTGTTCCGGAGAATATCCAGGTCATTGGTGGAAAAAGAGAGAGACCTGGCGCGGGTAACTGTATCGAAGCAGTATCTCCTTAGCTCTCTCTTCACTGATGACAGTTCATGGTCTGGCCGGAGATAGACCCCCTCCGGACAGAGCTTCCAGGCTCGGGATATGGGCACGGCTGAGCGGACGCCAAAGCTCCTCGCCTCATAAGATGCGCTGCTAACAACGCCCCGCCCCCTGCCCTCTTTGGGATCAGCGCCAACGATAACCGGCCTTCCCTAAAATCTTTTCAATCCGGATTTTGCATCATTTCGAAGACTGTTTGACGCCCTCCAGGACATCATCTGCCAGAATCGTCAGCAAGACCGTCAAATCCTCCATGGTTAGGATCTGGACCAGTGCGCGATCAAAGAGCATCGTCGCATCTGCTGGCAGATCCTCATCGCTCTTCCAAAAAAGGATTCGGACATGGACGCCAGGAAAGGCCTCCACCTCCAATGCCACATCCGCCCCCTCCACCATCCTGCCGGCAAAATCATCCTGCAAGATCCTGACCAATCCCTCCGGGTCCTGGCTGAATCTCTCTGCAAGCGGCCTGATTGCCCGGCGGGAGAAATTGGAGCAGAAGAGTTTTCCTCCAGAGGTCTCTTTGATGGATATCCATTCTCCTGCAGGTTCATACCCCTTTTTCGATCTGCCGATCAGATAATGGAGCAGGAGCACCGACACCGTCTCAATAGCCTGGCGGCGATCGGGCAGGAGGAGAACCTCCCTTTCCGCCTGCTTAATCTCATATCTATCTTGGAACAGTGAAATGATATTGCTGGATGGAAGCCCGAGTCCTTTCAGCTCCTCCCAGGCCATGCCCAATGCTATATCGTATCCCATTGATCTTCCCCTCTCTCTGCAAGACAACTCAAAGAAGATTACTGGCGGTCATCATCATCCTTTCGGCTGGTCAGATGAAAAAACATAGAAAGGCTTATGCCGTCAAAAGGAGGAGAAGAAAGCATGAATCTTGGGCGGAGGTTCGACATAGGGGCGGGAATTTTCGTCTTTCTGATAATCCTTCTCACCCTTTACCTGACCAAGGACTTCCTGACAACCATCCTCTTGAGCGTGGCGCTCGTTTTTCTCCTCAAGCCCCTCTATGCCCTGTTCTTCAGGCTGACTAAAAAAAAGCAGATATCCTCATTTTTATCCATAATGCTGGTCTTCATCCTTATCCTCTCCCTGATTCTGGGGATCACCAGCGCCTTATTGGTGGAGCTGTCCTATCTGCAGTCATCAGGGGCCATATCAGATGTGGAGATTGATGAGACCATCAATGAGATCGATGCCTGGTCCAAGAGCTTTATCCCATCCTGGCTTTACAACTCCATAATCGAGATCGCTTTGCGCTATGCGCAGGATATAAGCGACATTCCCATAGCGTTCGCCACCTGGGTCTTTCCCATTCTGCAGCGCGAGCTCACCGCCTTTGGCTCCAACCTGCCCATTCTCTTTGCCCATCTGATCGTGGTGGTATTCTTCACCTATTATCTGCTCATAGACGGCAAGGTTTTTATTGATCAGGCGGTGGATCTGGTCCCCCAGGAAAAGCAGGATATTGTCAGGCGTTTCCTGGATGAGCTTTACAGCATCTACCATACTCTCTTTACCGTATACTTCTCCACCTCCATGCTCAGCGGTGTGATGGCAGCAGTCGGCTTCTCTTTGCTTGGCATCCCCTATCCATTTCTGATGGGGGTGGTGGTGGCGGTATTCACCCTCATGCCCCTGCTGGGGCCGCCGTTCGTCTTCATTCCCATGGCAGTCTATTATCTGATCGTGGGAGACCTTTTCCGCTGCCTGATCCTCCTGGTATTTGGAACGGTGGTGCTGATGGTAATCCCTGAAAACGTTATCCGCCCACACCTGGCCATGACGAGCTCCCGGATACACCCCATACTCACCCTGCTCGCCTATACCGCACCCATATTTGTCATTGGAATCATCGGGGTGATAGTTGGCCCTACCCTCTACGGCTTCCTCCTCGCCGTCTACCGGTCGATCAATGCCGAAAGGAATGGACTATAATACAGGTGGCATGCTGCAATTCAGGGGATAATGCAAGTGAAGAACGTGGGATTTTGCGGTCAATTGTGGCTGTATTGTTCATAATCCAGGATGTCTTATTCTGGGGTTTTTCCTTTATAAGCACCAAGGTGGTCCTGTCACAGATTCCGCCTGTATCGATAGCATTCTTCAGGCAGATCATCGCTGCATCGACTCTGATAATGCTTGTTCTTTTTACCGGGACCTCATTCAAAATAGGGCGGAGGGACATGGGATATATCGTCCTCGCCAGCTTCTTTGGAATAGTGATGTACTTTTCCCTGGAGAATACCGGGCTTCTGTATACCACTGCATCCAATGCCTCGATGATCGTGGCTGCCCTTCCCATATTCACCCTCTTTGCCGAAGCTATGCTCTTCCGTCTGAAGGTCACCTGGAAGATGATTCTCTGCCTGGTCCTTTCCACCATTGGGGTGGCTCTGGTGGTTACAGTCGATGGGAAAGTGGATCTATCATCTGCCAGGTTTTTCGGCAATCTGCTGGTCAATTTATTCCCCTTGTCATCCAGGAGATCGAAAGATGGCCCGCGATATCCCAGATCTCTCTGCCGGTATTTGCTAATCTGCTCTTTCTAGGGGTTTTCTGCTCCGGCTTCGCCTACATTTTTTATATTTATGCAACCAGAAGGCTGGGAGCAACGGTGGTTTCGGCCTTTTTGAACCTCATTCCAGTGGTGACAGTGGTCTTCGGCTATCTCATCTTGCACGATACCCTCTCCTGGATGCAGGTCCTTGGCATGGCACTGATAATGATAGCTCTATATCATCTGAACCGGTTGATGAAAAGGGCGTAAATCTTAGGTGAAGATAGATAAAAGCCAGCTTTGGGCTTACTCCTTTCTGCACATAAGACCAGGGTCTCACCTCAGCCAGCGCCTTCCCTTATCCTTCTATCTTAGGAAGGCTGCTTTTGCAGGAGATCATATTTTTGAGGTTATCTTCACGAGCCTTAAGTTTTAGGATTCAGCTTATCCCAGGCAACATGTTGCAGCGCAGGATTAAATACTATCATTGAACAATTGTATAAATCAGATGAGAACGCTTCGTTATAAAATTACGATCAGGCCGGAGACTGACGGAACCTACACGGTGATCGTTCCCTCTCTTCCTGGTTGTTTGACTTTTGGCGATACCATCGAGGAAGCTTTAGAAATGGCAAAGGAAGCAATCGAAGCATATATCGAAAGCCTCGCCGCCAGAGGCAAAGACATACCGGTGGAGGAAGATCAGATCGAAGCCACCATAACTGTCGAAGCAAATGCCTAAGTTGCCTGTTTTGTCCCCGGAGAAGCTTGCCAGAGCTCTTGAAAAGAAGGGATTTGTATTGGATAGAATCAGGGGCAGCCATCATGTTTATTGCCATCCAGATCTTGATGTCACAGTTACAATTCCATTCCACAAAAAAGAGGTAGGAAAAGGACTTCTTATTGAGATAATTAAACAAGCAGAAATATCGCGAGAGGAGCTATTGGATCTCCTATAGGAAACATATGGGATGAAGCCAGTTTTGCTCGGCAGATATCTGACGAGGTCACTCAAGACCGGATTTCGATTAGATCCATTTTTGGCCTCAAGCTCAGCCCAAGAGCCTTCCCGCTGGCCCTATCTTTCCCCGCTCCGTCTGGCAGACGACGGACTGCAGACCGCAGTCTCTAAGAATATAATGGACCTCCAGCATCTTCCAGTGGCTGGGCCGGACCAGATCCGACCTTCTGAACTCCGGCCGGTAGTCCAGAACACAGACCTGAATCCAGGGATCGATGCTGACGATTCTCTCCGCCATCTCCTGGATCTCTGCTATGCTGATCAGTTCCTCATTGAATGGAATGCCAATGCCTAAAAAGACCTGAGGATGCCGGTCGTGCAGATATTTCACTGACTCCCAGGCGGTCTGCAGATATTTGGCCGCCAGCCCCTCATCCAAAAGGCCGGTTATCTCCATGAAGGTGGATATCCTAAGGGCCTTCAGATCGATGCCAATGTCGGTCATGCCCGCTCCGACCAGCTCATCGATATAGTCCTCGGTCAGGATCGAGCCGTTGGTATCCACATGAATCCGAGCGATCGGGTTTTGCTCCCGCAGGAGACGTATGAAAGAGACCAGCCACGGCCGGTTGAGGGTGCACTCCCCGCCGGAGATGGCTATGCGCTCCACTCCGCACTCCTTTTTGGTCTCAGTCATCCTCTCCGCCGCCTCCTCTGGGGTGAGGAGCTCGCCTGCATCCATAAAGGCATACCGCCAGTTCTGGCACTGGGGGCAGCAGAAGTTGCAGCCTGAGGTGAAGCAGACCGCTTCTATAAAGCCCAGGCCGCTCTCCAGCCACCATGGTGTTCCCACACCACCTGTCTTATGGCCCATGAAGCCTGCCACCATCCTGCGAGGCGTCCCCATGGGCGCTGCAGTCCTTATCCTCATTCCCTCTTGCACCTGTGCAGTGCAGGCCGGCCTAGCCTCTCCATCTATCTTCAGAGCGCAGGCCCAACAGCCTCCCACCTGGCAGGGCATGAATAGTCCCTTGTCGGAAGGATGCAATGTGATATTATATCCGAGCTTCTCCAGAGCCTCTTTGACTGAGAAGCCAGAAGGCACATCGATCCGTCTGCCGTCAACCTCTATCGATGTCATTGACCGCCTTCATGGATTGCATCACAATATCGATGGGAAGCACAGTCTCTCCAGATATGCCGTTTCTGGCAATCCAGGTGCTGATGGATGAGCATGCCATCAAGACATCCGACTTATCCCTGCTGCTGGCTGCAATGATCCTGGCGACATCATCTTTGTTCCGGATCTTGATGTTGTAGGCCATCTCAATCGCCAAAAGCTGCATTTTTGCCCTCTCTTCAACCGACTCCATGGTCGTGTTAATACCTTCCTTCATCTTAAGGCCTTTGTTTTCAGTCATCCGCGAGCATAAGGTTTCAGCTAGAAGAATGGCTATTGCACAGGGCCAAATTTCATGATAAAATGCCAGGCTTTCAGGACTCTGCCCAAAAAAAAAGGTGAAATGAGGTGATTATTTAATTACTGCCTCCAGCCTTCGGTTTACCTCATCCCAGTTCACGATGTTCCAGAAGGCCTCAACGAACTTGGCCCTCTCGTTCTTGTAGTCCAGGTAGTAGGCATGCTCCCAGACATCCAGGACCATGAGGATGCGAAACATAGGATAGACGTTCACATTATGCTTCTCAATCTGCATAATGATCGGCCTGCCGGTCATGCCGCACCAGGATAAGGCAGCCCATCCGGAGCCCTCTGTGCTCACAGCAGCAGTGGTGAACTCCTTCTTGAAGCGCTCGAAGGACCCGAACTCCTTTTTAAGGACCTCGGCTAAAGCGCCCTCAGGCTCCTTCTTCGCTTTGGAGGCAGGGGCGAGGTTCGCCCAGAATAAGCTGTGCAGCACGTGGCCCCCTGCCTGGAAAGAGAGCTCCTTCAGAGTAGCCTTCATATCGATGTCCGATCCAGATTCCCGCGCCTTGTCCAGCCTTTCCAGTATAGCATTGGCACCGTTCACATAGGCGGCATGATGCTTGTCATGATGCAGCACCAGCTGGGCCTGGGTGATATGGGGTTCCAGGGCATTGCCAGCATAGGGTAGCTCGGGCAGAGTGTATTTTTTCTTATCAGTCATATAATATCACCTTTGATTTCAATCTCATCATTTGTTCAGATGCTCACAGCTTCTTATGGCAGAACCACCAGTCCTCACAGACCATGCCGTCGCCTGTCTTTCTGCCGGCAGCAGCCTTCTCGTCAGCCGGCGGGGGCACGATCACCTGGTCGCCGAGGAAATCGTTGTTGGGCCAGTTTGCGGGAGTTGTTACCTTATTCTTGTCCACGACCTGCAGCGCCTCAAGAGCCCTGATGATCTCGCCCATGTTCCTTCCTATCTCCTGGGGATAGAAGAGTATCAGGCGAATTGTGGCCTCGGGATCGATGATGAATACCGCCCTGACGGTATTGGCGCCTTTGCCAGGATGGATCATCCCCAGCCTCATGGCCACCTTGCCCAGGTCGTCGGCGATTATGGGGAAGGTGATCTCCACTTTCAGGTTCTCTTTGATCCACTGGGTCCACTTCATATGAGCAAACACCTGATCAACAGAAAGGCCGATCAGCTCGCAGTTCAGCTTATCGAAGTCGCTCCTCATCTTCTGGAAGGCCACGAATTCCGTGGTGCAGACGGGGGTGAAGTCCCCAGGATGGCTGAAAAGGACCAACCACTTTCCGGAATATGCATCTGGCAACTTGATCATGCCATGGGTGGTCTTGACCTCCATGGAAGGGAACTTATCTCCAATCAATGGGAAGCCGCTTCTATCTCCCATATGGTGGCTCATATGGTGAAAACCGCTATGCTCAAATCCCCTCGATGAGCCGGGTCTATCTGGTTCGCACATATTTAATAACTCCTCTCTATCATATATATATTTCATCCTGTTAGATGAAGCCTTTCAGATTCTTCAATCCCCTTCCATTGGCTAGAGCCACTCCCCAGAGGATAGCCATCAGCAGATATATACTGCGCAATCATGAGCATCCTTCAGCGCAGAAGACATATCAGGAAGTCAAGAAGACCCATCCTACCGTAAGCCTGGCCACCATCTACACCACAATAAAAATTCTAAAAAAGACCGGCCTGATCTGTGAGTTGAAACTGCCTCAATCTCAAACCAGGTATGACCCCAATACAGAGCCCCATGCGCACCCGGTCTGCCTTCATTGCGGTAGCGTCACCGATTGGATGGACCCGATAATGCAGAAATTGGTGAAAAATGTCTCCAGCAAGGCGAACTTCACTGTAATCGGATCGAGCGATTTACATGGATCTGAGCCGGGCGATCCTCTCCTCTGTGCGGGGGTGGGTGGAGAAGAGTGAAGCCACTGCCTTTCCTTTGAGGGGATTGACGATGAACATATGAGCCGTGGATGGGTTCACGTCCGAACGCACAGCATTATTGCCCGACTCCAGCTTGGCCAGGGCATTGGCCAGGGAGAGGGGCTTGCCGCTTATCTTCGCTCCACCGGCATCGGCCTCAAACTCCCTGCCCCTGGATATCGCCAGCTGGACGATGGTAGCGGCCAAAGGAGCCAGGATGGCCATGGCTAAAACTCCCAGGGGGTTGGGGCCATCATCGTCCCCTCCGCCGAAGATCAGCGACCACTGGGCCATATTGGCCATAAATGTGATCACTCCGGCAAGGGTAGCCGCTATGGTGCTGATCAGAGTATCCCGGTTCTTGACATGAGCCAGCTCATGAGAGATCACTCCTGCCAGCTCGTCCTTATTGAGGATCCTGGTGATCCCGGTGGTAACGGCGACTGCTGCATGCTTGGGATCCCTGCCCGTAGCAAAGGCATTGGGCATGGGATTATCGACCACATAAAGCCTGGGCATGGGAAGGCCGGCGTTGGCGGCCAGATTCTCCACCATGCCGAAGAGCTCCGGAGCCTCCGCTGCTGTGAGCTCGCGGGCTTTATACATCTTCAAGACCAATTTGTCGCTGTACCAATAAGTTCCAAAGTTCATCAAAATGGAGAAGATCAGGGCTATGAGCATGCCGCCTCTTCCACCAAAGTAGCCGCCGATCAGCAGCAAAATTCCTGTCAGACCGGCCAGCAATAGGGTCGTTCTGATCATATTAGCCATAGGTATTGGTTCGTCTTGAGAGTTATTTATCTTTTGCTATTGGCTGATCGGATACCATCGAGTCAACTACCATGCCCTAAAGTACATGGCTCGTAACTCCCATCGGGGTCACATTTGGCCGGTTGACTTTGGTCTCGTAAGACCTCACAGGATGTTTAGTCCTGGCGACCTACTCCGGGAAATGTCCTCAGATACGGATATTCGGACCAGGGATTGCTCCCACCTTGTCTCCTGGAGCATTTGTTTACTCAGAACACCTGGATCTTGGATGCCGTATTTCTCCGGTATATCGGAGTGCCTTGACCTCGTGTGAGGTGTCCAGATGAATGTCCTTGAATGCGGGTTTTATCTGAGAAAATTTTATTTCTATCTATAATATAATTGCTGCCCACGTGGGTCGTGGTTGAACATCTCTTAGACTATGGCTATGCTGGAGGAATCGTCCATTCTCGATGCATCGGATAAGTATATTGACAGGTAATTTGATAGTGCGCACAAGAGCCTGAGATAGTACAGGATAAAAAAAGTTGAGGTGAAAGATGTTTGCACCGGTGGGCACAGAGGAGATCATACCGCGCCGAAGCTTTCCTATAGTTACGGCAGTGATAGTGGCAATAAACGTCCTTTTTTTTCTCTATGAGATTTTCGTTCTGATCACAGACGGATCGCAGGGAATAAATTCCTTCTTCAACACCTTCGGCCTGGTGCCTGCCGATGTCACAAGCGGCCAGAGCAGCATGCTGCCACCATATTCAACATTCTTCACCACCATGTTCGTCCATGCGGGCATATTGCATATCCTATCCAACATGGTCTTTCTAGCCGTATTTGGCGATAACGTGGAGGACCTCTTGGGGCCCATCCCCTATCTCATCTTCTATCTGCTCTGCGGAATCATTGCCGCCCTGGCCCAGATTGCTGCTGACCCCACCTCAATCATCCCCAATGTGGGAGCCAGCGGGGCAATCTCTGGGGTTCTGGCCGGGTACCTCGTCCTCCTGCCCACGGGCACCGTGCGCCTGTTTATATTCTTCGGATTCTTCTACCGCATCACCAAGATCCCAGCGCTGCTCTTCATCACCGTCTGGTTCGTCATCCAGCTATTCAGCGGCGTGGCCTCGTTGGGGGTGGTTGCAGAAGGCGGTGGTGTGGCCTACTGGGCTCACATTGGAGGTTTCATAGCAGGATTGCTGCTCGCTTTTGCCTACAAGACGATCATGAGAAGGCATCTATTCCCGTCTCACTGATGGAAAGGAGAGCAATAAGGCTTCCAAAATCTTTTTCTTCAGATATGAGGATGGACATCCTTGGGGAGGAAGGATCATCAAAGGGAGTTTTATCTGTATCCTGGTTTCTGCCGTTATCTTAACGCAGATATCACTACTAGCTCAATCGGGCTTCTGTGCACCCGCCTCGCGTGATGAGGAAGGCATCAGCTGCTACAATAAGGGCATAGACCTGGCCGAGCAGGGCCGGTATGACGAGGCCATAGCGGAGTTCGACCGCTACATACTGGACTATCCGGATTATGCCCGGGCCTGGTACAACAAGGGGGTCGCTTTAATCCAGCAGGGCAGGCACAATGAGGCCCTCATCGCTTTCGACAGGGTAATCGATATCGAGCCGCAAAATTCCCAGGCCTGGTATAACAGGGGCGTAGTCCTGTACATCCTGGGAAGATACGATGAGGCGCTGGAGGCATCCAACAGGTCCACGGAGCTGAATGATGAGAGCGCCGAGGCCTGGATCAATATGGGAAATGTGCTCATTCAATTGAATAGGTATGATCAGGCGGTGGCAGCATATGACCGGGCCATCAAGATCGATCCCAAGTCCGCCCTGGCATGGTGTAACCGCTGCAATTCGCTGATCAATCAGTCGGAGTACGATCTGGCGCTATCATCTGCCCAGAAGGCCATCCAGATCGATCCGGATATGGTAGAGGCTTACAGCTGCAGGGAAGCGGCACTTTTGGGGCTGGGAAGGGACTCATAGGCGGCTGCTGCCCGGACCACGTCAGAGGTGGCTTGCATCATCGAGAATTTATGTCTCTGCCTCACCCATTAATCTATTTACCAGCCATTCAGGCTCGAACTTCACCAGGTCGGGATAGGTCTGTCCCACTCCTAAGAAGAGCACTGGCTTGCCGGTTATATAAGCGATGGATATGGCAGATCCGCCCTTGGCGTCGGCATCCGTCTTGGTGAGAATCGATCCGCCGATGGGCACTGACTCATTGAACAGGCGCGCCCTCTCCACGGCATCGTTGCCTGCTATTGCCTCATCCACGAATATCAGCAGATCGGGGGTGGTGACCCGGACGATCTTTCTCATCTGATCCATGAGGTTGATGTTGGTATGCAGCCTGCCAGCCGTATCCGCCAGGACTACATCCTTGTTATGGGCCCGTGCATACTCGATGGCATCGAAGATCACCGCTGCCGGATCTCCGCCCGTCTTGTGCTTGACCACCTTCAGCCCCAGATTATTGCCATGCACCTCTAATTGTTCGATGGCTCCCGCCCGGAAGGTATCTCCAGCGGCAAGGACAACAGAGTAGCCCTGATCCATGAGATACTTGGCCACCTTGGCGATGCTGGTCGTCTTGCCGGTGCCGTTCACTCCCACGAACAGGATCTTGACCGGCTTATCCTTCGTCTTGATGTACTCATCGAAGTCCAGGTGGTTCTTGGAGAGAAGGGTTATCAGCGCATTTCTAAGAGAGTCCTCAGCCAGCTGGCCGGTGTCCGCACCGATCTTCTTTTTCTTCCCAACCAGATCGGACTTGACCTCTCTTACGATCTCCTCCGCCACCGGGAGGGCGACATCGCTTTCCATGAGGGCCATCTCCAGGGCCCACATGGGCTCTTCCAGATCCTTCTCCTCTAAGATTATCTCCTGCTCGAAGACCAGGGTCTTTGCTTTCTGCAGGAATGAGAATTGGCCTTTCTTATTTTTAGCCCCTCCATTATCAGAGGGCTTGGTCAAGGGCTCGCTCTTTGCAGATCCAGAAGATGCTCCCTTTATGGGTTCTTTTTCCTTCGAATCCATCCTGCCGGCATCCGGAGCCTCCAGAGCAGGCCTATCCTCTGCCTCGATCTCCTCTGGCTGTGCTGCTCCCTTCGAGCCCTTGGCTGAAACCTTCTCAGCGACCTTGGCAGACAGGGCCTCCTTAAAGCCGGAGAGCTTCTCTTTGAACCGGTTAAACAACCCCTTCGCTCCCCTGGCCACTGCTGAGGCGGCTTTCGTACTGCTGCATTATGCCCTGAATCTTCTGCATCTCTTGATCGATCTTGGCAAGCACTTCCGTGAGCTTTTTCGAGCCCTCAAAAACCTCATTTTTCCGAGTCTTCAGGATCTCTATGGCCTCTTCAGATCTTTTTTCTATGCTCACGCCTGCCCCGACATTCAAGATCACATTCTCCTTGGAGGCGAGTTTGCCGTGGATGAAAGATCCAGAGCCTATGGGAACCAGAATCTCCTGACCGACCTCAGCCTCCTGCAGAGCATCAACTGCTGCGAGAGCACTTTCCAGACCCTGGGCAGCGATCTGGCTCAGGCCGAGCTGATGGGAGATTCCGTCCGCCTGAGCCTGGTACTGCTCATATGCGGCCAGGAGCCTTCTGATCTCCTCCTCGCTCCCAGGAGAGCTACTCAACTGTCTTCACCTCGTCTATCTTGATGAGGCCTCTTTTCAGACCATGTTGGCTTCCCATCAGGGAGTAGACCATATTTTTGGCATTCTTCTCGTTCTGGCTATCCACTACCTTGCTGAAAGGAAGCCAGGTCTTGCCAATAAGCCCTCCCTTATATCTTCCCTTGATCTCAAAATTAGTCATGATTTTTCACCTCTATTACGCCAGGAAATCCAATGCATCTTCAATGCGGCCCAGCTCCGGGCCGGTGGTCTCGTCTCCTGCGAGGTAGCCGTAGCTGTTCGCCAGCAGACCTGAGCCCACCAGTGGCGAGCCGAGGTTGACTGTGCCCACATCCACAGGCAGTTCGAATAGCTCCTCCAGCACTGCCATTTCCTGTTCGGATACTCTGGGATGGACAAGAAGGCCTTTGTTGGTGGCAACACCAGCCATTCCCACGGTCTTCAGGCCTCCGATGGTGCCCTTTTGCACCTTGACCTCAAGCGTCTCTTCTATCGCCCGACAGGCTCTGGTGGAGAGGCCGGGATGAACCAGGGCAGCGCTGTCGTTGGCCAGGATGACATTGCCGGCGGCATTTATCCTGGCCGGTAGCCTGGAGACCTTTCCATGCTCTCGGAGGATCTTCAGATCTTCAGCCTCTGCATGGCGGCTGACCACAAATCCACTCTTGTTGGCGGAAATGAGCGAGCCTGTGACCGATCCGATGCCAGGCGGGATGCATACCGCCTTTACGTGAAGTCCTTCTTCTATGAATGCTAGATCCTCTGCCCCGACCATTGCGGGCAGCAGTACTATATCATCTGTGCAGCGGGCGAATACTCCCAGCAGACTGCTACCTGCAATCTTGATCCTCTTATCTCTCACCGGCAAACTCTGCTTCCACTCCGCCGTCTTCAAACTTGACCGCCCGCACCCTTACCCGCCTTGGTGGCTTCATATCCCCTCTTCTCCAGATCACCTGGTTTAGGCCGGGATCGATCTTCACATCCTCTGCGGGGGTCTTCATATGCCGGGCAAGGTAATTCCTTATCTCAGCCATGGCCCGGTTGGACCTTTTGTAAACGGGAACGCATTTCACAATACCCAGGGGTATGGTGTAAACTCTTTCTGTGTCCGCCATTGTCATCTCTCTAGACTGCTTCTTCGCCAATGTCTTCTCTTGGGGTGAGCGACTACCTTCCTCATGGTCTTGACTATGACCCAGGAGGGAACCCTACGATTCTGATTGAATGCTTTGGCAAGCCTGATCTTCTTGCCCTTTAATTTCTTGGACAAATCTCTTCCTCCGAATTACTCTCGTGTGCGTATGATTGGAGGGGAAGATCCTGTCGACCTCCATCTGGCCGTGCCTCTCTTTTAGCGCATATCTCAGGCCCACCTCAAAGTCTGAGGCAGGATGCTTCTCGGAGAGCTCCTCCTCGAAGTCCAAATAGCGCGAGGCCATCGCCCGGATGGCCTTTCCACCCAGGCCCGCCAGAGGTCTCAAGTATTGCACATGCAACCGGTCTTCCAGGCTTCGGATGGCGCCGAAATCCATCTTCGGGGCGCGATCATCCCTTCTTGTACCGTCCGCCACAAATTCGCACTCTTTTGCTATTGTCTCTACTGCAATGGGATGAACATAATTGAGAGCATCATTGGGATAGCCCGTGGACTGCAATATCTTCAGGGCTCTATCCAGGACATCCGCATCGAATACCATTCTTCTCAGGGGATATCCCAGCTCTCTTGCTGCTTCTTTTGCTCTCATCCAGGAATCGTCGTGGCCAAAGCTGAAATTCACCAGCTCTATCTCCTCGAAGAATGGCTCGAGAAGGAGGGCCGTCAGACTGCTATCTTTTCCACCGGAGAATAGGACTGCAACCTTCATGTATCGACCGATTCCGAGAATTTTCATCTTCTAGTTATATTGATATCTCTTTTCTTGGGCTGGGCCTGGGTGAGTATCGCCTTGAGTTGCTCGTCATTGATCGGGCCTCTCAGCCTGCCGCTTTGTGCAAGCATGATGAGCTGGGCCTCGATCTGGGAAACGAACTCGGGCCTGGTCATGCGAATGGCATTCATCCTTTCGCGAGCCTCAGGAGTGAGGATGGTCCGCATTATAGCCGCCTTTTTGGCTTCCATCTCCTGCTGGGCCTGCTCCTGCTGAACAGCAGCCATTTGTGAATCCGCCTGCTGCCTTTGGATCTGCTCCAGCCTCTTTCGCCTCAGTTCTGCAAGCTCATCATCAACCATTGCCTTGAATCCCCCTTATGCTGTCGATTCTGCCGCTGATTCAGATGCGGGTGCAATTGAACCCTCTTTGCTGGCCAACCTGTGGGCTATGCCGTCAAGGAATGCCTGGCCCTCCGGGGTCATTTGGCGTCCCTTCTTCAGCTTCTTGACCAGGCCTGCCTTCTCCAGCTGCTGCAATGATTCTCTTACCACTGAGCCGCTGCCCTTGGCGAAGGTTCCAGTGGCCACTCCCTTGCGCTTCTTTCCGCCGTAGAAGGTTCTGAGCCGGGATACTCCCACCGGCCCATCGATATATATTCTGCGCAGAATGGATGCCGACCTCACAAACCACCAATCGGGATTGGTGGGTGGCATCTCCCTATTTACCCCAGTCTTGGCAAACTCAGCCCAAACAGGTGGCTGGACCTTGCCCGCTGCCTTCAGCTCTAAAGCTGCGGCGGCTATCAAGTCATGGGGAGGTACGTCGTAAACAGTTGTCAATTTTTCAATCCTCCGAGATGATAAGGAACAAACCAGAACCCTTACGCCAAAACAAGTATAAATGCTTTTTCCGCACGATCCTGTTGCCGGATATTTTCTACATGATTTTGGATCTGCTTGTTGCCGTTGTTCCGGCCGTGATCCTATTTCTTTACGGCATTGAGAACTTCTCTGATGAGGTCCGACATGTAGCTGGCGAACGCTTCCGCACTATTCTGCAAAATGCGACGAAAACCTCCTTGCGTGGCGCTTTTGCCGGGGCGGCGGTCACCGCCCTGGTTCAGTCCAGCACCGCCACCACCATCATCGCCGTGGGCCTGGTGAACGCGGGAGCGATCTCCTTTCTGGCCTCTTTGGGCCTCATCATCGGCGCCAATGTGGGCACGACCCTGACCGCGCAACTGGTCGCCTTCAAGCTGACCTCATTTGCCCCGTTGATAGTCATCGCCGGATTCATGCTGAACCTGATTCGCAGCCCTTATAGAGCCTATGGAAAGCCGGTATTCTATTTCGGCCTGGTGTTCTATAGCCTCAACCTGATCTCATCCATAGTTGCTCCCCTGCAGGATGATCCTGAGGTCCTCTCATTGCTCTCCATGACGGACGATATCCTGATAGCAATTACTATCGGCTTTATCATCACCAATCTATTCCAATCCAGCTCGGTTACCACCGGGCTGATCGTGGTCATGGACCAAAGCGGCCTGATCATGCATATACTGCCCCAAAAGGATGGGGAGATAGTCTTCGTCACCGAGCACGTCTCCTCCAGACTGCCGGACGACATCCCTCTCGCGGCATCACTGGTTGAACGAGAGATCGTGCATATGCTCAGCATCTGCAAGGATATCTTCGATAACACTCTAGAGGTGGCTGAGGGGAACACCGGTATGTGCTCGAGAATTGCCCATTTGCGGGACTGCATCGATTATCTGCGCACTCAGATCATGTCTGCTGTTATTAGTCTTGAGAGAATTAGCAAACAGGCTGCAAGCAAAAAAAAAATGGAACCGGTGACTCCAGAATCCGGAATCAGGCCGCTTTCCTTGCTCTCACTATCAGAACAGGGCGGTTGGAGATCCTGGCGGTGTCATAGGTCGTGCTGCCGACAACCATCTGCTCCAGCCAGCCGGCTCCGTGGGAGCTCATGGCGATCAATGATGCACCCTCTTTGTCTGCCAATGAGCTGATCTCATGCGGCGCATCTCCCACCTTGACATGGGTCGTAACCTTCAGCTCAGGCCTCTCAATCTCTTTGACGATGGAGTTGAGCTTGCTGCCAGCCACCCGGACGGCAGCATCTATCTGCTCGTCGCTCTCGCCGCTGGATACGACATACACCAGCCCGATCTCGCTCACCTCTTTCATTCCTTTGATGAGGAGTATCGCATCCTTTGCGGGATCTGAGAAGTCCGTGGGGCAAATGACCTTGGTAAAGAGGCTCCTGCAGAACCGGCCCAGGTTATCTCCCTCTAAAACCTTGTATCGCATTATCAGAAGATCGGTTTGCCCATAGCGCAGAACATCGCGGGAGACGCTCCCCAGGAGTAAGCCGCTTATCCGTCCCCTTCCCCGCGCCCCAACCATTATCAGCGTAGCATTCTCCTCATCTGCTACCCTCTGGATGGTCTTTGCTAGCAAGTTCTGCGAATATCTGGAAAAATCGGTTGGAATAAGAATTCTCTGAAACATAATAGCGTTTAGGCTCAATAGTTCATCAATGTAGTGGTATTAGGTGGAAGACTTATTATCTCAGAAATTAGTTGGGATCGAATATGTTCATGAAGAGGCATGTGCTCAGCATGCGAGAGTTTTCTAAAGAGGAGATCGATTCCGTCCTGGACCTTGCCCAGTCCCTGGAGCCCTTGGCCCGCGGCAAGAAGAGCAGCATGCTCGCGGGCAAGATTTTGGCTCTCCTCTTCTTCGAGCCCTCGACCAGAACCCGAATGTCCTTTGAGACGGCGATGAAGCGACTGGGAGGAAGCGTGATCAACCTGGGTCCGGCGGAAGGCAGCTCCATCTCCAAGGGTGAATCGCTGGCAGATACGGTTCGGGTGATAGGTGGTTATGCCGATGCCCTGGTCATCCGCCATCCCAAGGAGGGATCAGCCCGCCTGGCCTCCCAGTTCTCGCCCGTGCCGGTGCTCAATGCCGGTGATGGAGCAGGTCACCATCCCACCCAGACCCTGCTGGACCTGTATACCATCAGAAAGGAGAGCCGCCTGGAGAATTTGCATGTCGCCCTGGTAGGCGATCTGAAGTACGGCCGCACCGTCCATTCCCTGGCCTATGCCCTCTCCCTTTATGGAGCAGATATCACCCTGGTCTCCCCGCCCACCCTGAGGATGCCAGATCCCATCAAGGCCGACCTCTCGAGCAAAGGCACCATTGTGCGCGAGACAGCCGACCTGGGCGAGGTGATAGACAATGTGGATGTGCTCTATATGACCCGTATCCAGAGGGAGAGATTCCCTGACCCGGTGGAGTACCAGAAGGTGGCGAGCAGCTACCGGATTACCCCTGAATCTCTGGCCGGCTCACAGCAGAATCTGATCATCATGCATCCCCTTCCCAGGGTGGATGAGATCTCACCATCTGTCGACGACAGCTCTCATGCTCGCTATTTCCAACAGTCCTTTTATGGGGTTCCGGTGAGAATGGCTCTATTGAAGATGCTCCTGGAAGGTGATCAGGTTGACTGATTTTTCCGCGATGAAAGATAAAAATAACGAAAAAATCAATAAAAATAAGGAAGAGCCCGGAGGGCTGCGGGTCAAGCCCATCAATAATGGAACGGTCATCGATCATATTGCCGGTGGTCAGGCGCTGAACGTCCTCAAGATCCTGGGCATATCCGGCACCACTGGAGCTACTGTGTCCGTGGTGATGAATGTGGAGAGCAAGAAGCTGGGCAAGAAGGATATAGTCAAGGTCGAGGACCGGGAGCTGCGAGAGGAGGAGCTGAACCGGATCGCACTGATCGCCCCGGCGGCCTCCATCAATATCATTCGCAACTGCAAGGTGATAGAGAAGCGACCGGTGGATCTGCCAGATGAGATCGTGGGCGTGGTGCGCTGCCAGAATCCCAACTGCATATCCAATACTCATGAGCCGATAAAATCCCGAATGCTGGTCAAAGCAAAAAATCCGGTATTGCTCCGCTGCCTTTACTGCGAGCAGCCCCTTGCAGATGGGATTGCAGAATACTTGATCTAGTGAGGGCGGCAGGATGTAGAACCGACCTCCCGAGCCAAATGGGGATGCGAAAGTATAAGATAGGATCGTGCAAATTGACGGCCCAGGTTGAGAATAAGGTTCCAGTAATATCAGGATGGAGTAAGAAATGACGGTAAAAAATGGCGATTTCATCAGAATTGACTATACAGAGTTCGTTGATGGCCAGGCAATAGCCACCACCGATAAGGATCTGGCAGAGGAAAAGGGAATTTTCAGCGAGGAGATCCAGTACGGCCCACATCTGGTGGTGGTGGGAGCAGGCCAGCTGGTTAAAGGCTTTGAGAGCGATCTGATCGGAAAAGAGATAGGCTACTCTGGAAGGGTGGAAATGGATCCCGTGAATGCCTTCGGCCTGCATGATCCCAAGAATATAGAGCTAGTGCCGCTGAACAGGTTCAAGGAAGAAAGGCCAGTTCCCGGTATGCGGGTGGGCATGGATAACCGGACGGGTACGGTCACCAGGGTGATCGGCAGAAAGGTGAGTATAGACTTCAACCATCCTCTGGCAGGAAGGACTGTGGTATACGAATACACCATAAGGGAAACGGTTGAGGATCAGACCGAGAGGCTGAAAGCCCTTATCAAGACCTTTGGCCGGGTGGATCTTGAAGCGGAGATAAAGGATGAGGTAGCGGTGATCACCGTCCCCTGGGAGCTGAACTATTATAAGGAATGGGTTATGATTCGCCGCGGTCTGGCAGATATGATCATCCAGCATCTGGGCATGAAAGAGGTGCACTATATCGAGAAGCATACCGGAGAGAAAGTCCGGGCCGAGCTCATATCGCCCCCAGGAAAAGAGAGCGGATCCGAGGGAGCCCAGGATATGGAATCAAAGACCGCAGAAGAGAATCCTGTCTCTGGTGATGCGACGGTTTAAAGGTAATAGACCAAGATAAAATTATTAATTTGTACCGTATCGCATGGAAAGGCCCGGGCTGCATATTCAGCCGGGCCCGCCAT
The DNA here is from genome assembly GCA_011620785.1 of Methanothrix sp. Lineage (GTDB taxonomy): Archaea > Halobacteriota > Methanosarcinia > Methanotrichales > Methanotrichaceae > Methanothrix. Next base: position 78,733 of record WOYM01000116.1, read on the forward strand.
CTAATGCCAGCGCCCTTTGATCTTTCATCGGATCTTCTATATGCTATTCATGCTTTAGCGGAAGTAGTATCCGCCGTGATATGACGACCAGGACCAGCTGCTCGAGTAGTAGTATGTTGTAGCGCCCAGTCCGTAGACATTTGCTGCCCACCAGGGATCATAGACCACAGGATCGTAGACCACAGGTGCGGTATATGTATAGACGGGAGTGTAGGTCGGGTAATAGTAGGTTGGATAGTAATAGGTTGGGTAGTAGGTATAGGTCGGATAATAGCTGTAGCTATAGTAATATGCTCCTGGGCTGAGCCAGTCATGGAAGCCGCCGAAGTCGTGAGTGGGGTGATCATAACCATCAGACGGGCCTCCGGGATGATAAGATCCGTCGTAACCCTCGAAGGCTGCCCCTAAGGCAACTAAGAGTCCCAATGCGAGCATTGCCAATATCAACTTGATTGCTTTTATTTTTGATTCCTCCATGCACCTTGTTCCCTAGCCAAATATTAAAAGGTGGTTTTTATGTAGATATCACCTAGCTTCTATATGAATCCTCCATGAACCTCCTGATGCTGAATTAATCCATTTCGGAGGCAGGAGGGGACAATCTGGAATTAAAAAACATAATGTTTTCCACTCAAAAACTTGCTGGCACATAAACGATATCAATCGGCATGGCACCCCTTTAGCTGTCATGATATCCCCTCAATGGCGTTAATGCTCCTCTCCGGAGGGTGCGCAGCCTTTTCGATATCAATCGACCCGTAATCTTCCTCGCGAAGATCCATAAAAAATCGGATCAGTCGTAACGCCGTTATTCATTTTGCGCGTGGGTCATTGATCAGGCACTTCTATATGCAGTGTGTTCAGCATATCCCTCACAACCTCCCAGGGGAAAGTGGATATGACCCGGCAGTCGGTATTTCCCCTATAGATCCCGTCCTCATACTCTCTGCCGTCGGGAGAGTAGCTGGCCGCGACGATTAGATCGCCCTCCTCATACCGCCCCCCACCCAGATTCTGCCTCTCGAACCTAAAGTTGCCCAGCACCCCTGGCTTTCCATCGATCAAAGGCTGATAGATGGCAGGCTCGTCCGCTCCTGCATTTATGAGGGCGTCCCAGACGATATAGGCATTGGCAGTAGTATTGGCGAGCATAGGCACATCATATCTGGTGAGAATGAGGAAGATGAAGTGATCGCTCCCGTCCACGGTCAGATTGTCTCGGGTGAAATTGATCCCATCTGAGGTGACGCCCTGGGTGGGTGCTTCAACCACCACGATGTAGTCCTCAGTGGTGTTCATATCAAAAGAGACATTGTAAGGCCCTACGGGTCCGGATTCATGAGCCGCAAAGGCTAAAGAGGCCATTTCCAGCACCAGAAGAAGGGTTAGATAGAATAGCTTTCCTTCCCCACGCATCGCTCGTGCCGCCATCATCATTAAAATGCCCAATTCTCCTGGGACCCATTTTATCCTTTTGGTGGCGGGCAGATGTGTCTGACCCCTGGATACTGCAGTCGGCTATCATCCCGCCAATTGATCGATCCGGCCAAAAAAAGAAGGTCGATCAGCCGTAAGCGGGCAGATCGATCAGCCTGGTATCGGCGAGCGCCCGGCCCACGGTGAAGTGGTAGAGGTCCTGATATCCTAAATCGGGGAGGCCTAACATGCGGTGTACCATATCATCGAAAAAGCAGCCTATGCCGCAACCCTGGAAGCCCGTTGCCTCGCTTGACAGGTACAGTGCCTGGCCGATCATGCCGCATTCCCAGTAGAGCCGGGGATAAAACCAGGGACCATACTGCTCAATAGGACCTTCAAAACGGGATATCATGGCAGCGGCAAAGCATCCGTCCGATGCAATATCCTGCCGGCAGGACGACTCTTTGGCTGCCGGACGGGCGTCGCCCTGGGCCAGTTGGTAGAGCTCCAGGTCCGGTGACGTGCGCGAAGGCCTCTCCCAGAAAAAGTCCGGGTCCATCGCCCCTCGCAGATCCTCTTTTGCCCTTTCATCCCGCAAGAGGATGTACAGCCCCCTGTCCATTTCCTCCACCCGGTGGACGAAGAGCACTGGATTGACCTGCGGCCTCCAGGGAAGTCCGGGCTTTGCCCGCTCGGGCATCGTCGCCTTCAGGATGGTGTGAAATATCTCTAAGGGCATCGTGGCCTTCTCGTCCATGGCCTGCGCGCTGCGCCGCCGGCGAAGCAGGTGACAGTATTCCCGGAATGCGTCTTCAGATACATCGCCCGCGTTTTCTTTTGATTTATCTGATTTATCTTTTAATGAAAACCGCAGCATCTCTTCTGCCTTGGCATCAAATCGAGAGAAGATATCAGGGGTGGGGAGCTTTTTCGCTGCCTCGCTTACCATATCGATCTCCTGCCAGGGGACGATGCTCAGGCTTAGGATATTGGGTCGAAGGGGCAGAGGTTCAGTCTCTATCCTGGAGACCACGCTCTCATCTATTCTGTGGACCCTTCCATCGCTGAATAAAGCGAGCATCACATCGGGGCGCTCTT
>WOYM01000116.1:81349-95486 GCA_011620785.1 Methanothrix sp.
ATTCTGTGGACCCTTCCATCGCTGAATAAAGCGAGCATCACATCGGGGCGCTCTTTTCCTGTGGGGCCATCCGTCATTTTATCCGGCCCATTCCATAGAATCCCGGCCAGGTCGTCTGTGCCCATCTCCTCCTGCAGGGACAGCCTCCAGCCCAGGCAACAAGCCGCCTCGCCAGCCGCAGCCAGAGCATGCCCCAGATCCAGCATGCAGTAGCGAAAGGCCCTCGCTCCATACTTCCAGGACTCGCGCCAGTAGATGGTGGTGAGGACGAGCAAAATGGTGCCCGATGGAAGGTGAAGAGACAGCCAGCTCTCCTCTCTTATGCCAGCCAAGAGCTCCAGGGAATGATCCTTCGGCTGGTAGTGATAAACGCCGGGAGAGAGATCCAGTCCCTCGCCACCCCCGGTCAGGAGATAGCATTCCGTAGGATGAAGGTTGCCGCTGGATGGATTGACCCTTAATGTCCATTCTGCGCCCGCAACTGCTTTCCTGCCGGAGAGGGCCAGGCTTTCGAAGAAGAATCGAGAGAGGTTTTCACTTGTAAGAGGAGATGGCCTGAGCTTTCCAGTCATCCCTTCGAACCCCAGGCGATCGAGAGCTATCCGTCTTGATCCCTCATAACTGCGGAAGGGATCAGGCTGGTTTTCCCAGTCCATCCTCCCCGGGCCGCAAGCCATTCGATTGGGCTGGTGCTTGGTCTGCTGATGATAAGCTATGATCCTTTCCAATGCGCCGGACGTAGAATTATCCCTCCATTCCATTCAATCTTGAAAAGCCCCCCTTGGGTTGTCGTCCTCCGTGCGCTCTGTGACTCTGTGGTTTTATTCCCGTATATACCACTAGGGTTGCAATTTTGAACTATCTTAATCAGCTGTCCCGGGGATAGGACCCCAGAACCTTGACCATTCCCGCTTTTTCCCTAATTTTTTCCAGGGCGTCCAAAACCACGCTGTTATCCTGATGCCCTTCCAGGTCGATATAGAAGTAGTAGTCTCCAAGACCTCGACGGCTGGGCCTGGACTCGATTCTGGTCAGGTTTATGCTGCGTTGGGCGAACTCCTGCAATATGGAATAAAGTGCCCCCGGCCTGTCCTTAGCCAAATGGATGATGAGCGAAGTTTTATCCTTGCCCGTGGCCCCGGGGATCTGCCGCCCTGCTACTATGAATCGGGTGACGTTTTCCCTCACGTCCTGGACATCCCTGGCCAGGATGCACAGGCCATACCTTTCTGCGGCGCCTGCGTCGGCAATTGCCGCCATCTCCCCAAATTCCTGGGCCAGGCGGGCGGCATGGCTGGTCGATCCCGTGGTCCTGATCTCTGCTCCTGGATAGTGCTCCCTTATGAACTGGCGGCACTGAGCCAGGGCCTGAGGATGGGAGAGGATGATCTTTATCTCACTCTCCCCCCGGCCCACCAGGCAGTGCCTCACAGGAACGTTAACCTCCCCCACGATCACCACATTCAAGCGTAGAAGAAGATCATTGACCACCGTCACCGCACCCTCCAGGCTGTTCTCCAAAGGGACGATTCCATAGTCCAGCTCGCCCTCTTCCACCGCCTGCAAGACTCCATCAAAGTCCTTGAAATAGACTAGGACTGTGGAGGGCATGCCCTCTGACCAGATTAAAGCCGCCTTCTCCGAGTAGGTCCCCTCTGGGCCGAGGACTCCGATCTTCGTCTTCAAACTCCCTCCTGTCCACGATCCTCCAGCTCCCGTATCAGCTCAGCCGCCCGGTCCACATTGATCCTCCGCTCCGCAGCCATGCGGGCAGCAACCAGCTCGATGAGGTCGCACTTCGCTCCCGCCTGGACGGCCACATTGCGGGCATGCAAAGACATATGCCCCCTCTGAATTCCCTCTGAGGCCAGGGCCCTAAGGGCGGCAAAGTTCTGGCAGAGGCCCACCGCAGCAATAATGCGAGATAGGTCATCTGCGCTTTTCACCGCAAGGATCTTCACTGCGGTCTTGGCCACTGGATGGACCCGGGTCGCTCCTCCCACCAGTCCCACCGCCACAGGAAGCTCAATAGTTCCCACCAGGTCGCCATCCCTGTTCCTCTCGTACCTGGTTAAAGACATGTAGCGGCCAGTTCGGGAGGCATAGGAATGAGCTCCCGCCTCCACTGCCCGAGTATCGTTTCCTGTGGCTAAAACAACAGCCGTCACCCCGTTCATTATCCCTTTGTTGTGGGTTGCTGCTCGATAGGAATCGACCACCGCCAGCTCTGCTGCCAGGATGATGCCATCCACTACCTCCGGGCCGCCGATATCCTCCGCCCTGAATACCGCTTTAGCCCTGGCTAAACGGAGATCAGCCAGATTGGAGATGATCCTGAGATAGACCCGGCCCCCGGTTATCTGCTCTATTCTGGGGGCCAGAGCCTCGGCCATGGTGTTGACCGCGTTCGCCCCCATGGCATCCCGGCAGTCGACGATGAGATGGGTGACGACCATTGGCCCCAGCCGGGAGTCGATGACATAAACCTCGATGTCCTTAACCCCGCCACCGTACTTGACGAGCATGGGATCCAACTCATTTGCCATCGCCATCAGCTCATCCTTGTGGAGGAGGATGGCCTGGCGGGCGGCAAAGGGATCATCGATTCCCGTGGCCTGGATCTGGGCGCGCATAACCGGCCCGGTGCTGGAGGTGAAAAAACCCCCTCCTCCTCGGGCCATGCGTGCACCGTTGCTCGCGGCGGCGATCACCGAGGGCTCCTCAGTGGCCATTGGTATGAGTACCTCCTGGCCATCGATTACAAAGTTGGTGGCGATGCCTAAAGGCACCTGGAACATTCCGATCACATTTTCCACCATCTTCTCAGCCTGATCAAGGACCAGACCTCTCTCAACCTGAGAGATCTCCTCTGATCCAACTGCCACCTGCTCTGCCACAGCCTTGAGCCTCTCATTTGGAGGAAGCTTGTAGAATCCTGGTATTCTGGAGGTCATCGTTATCAGATATCTGGATGGCACTGAGAAGGGAAAAACTTTATTCCCATAATCACGAGTAGAGTTAATGAGCGACATCAAATCATTGCTGGAAAAGCTGAGCAACGCCCACGGCATATCCGGATGGGAAGGGTCGGTGCAGAAGATCGTACAGGAAGAGATCTCTCCATACGTTGATGAGGTGAGAGTGGACAAGCTTGGCAATCTCATTGCCACGAAAAAGGGAGACCGCCCATCGATTATGATCGATGCCCATGCGGATGAAATCGGTCTGATGGTAAAACAGATAGATGAGAAGGGTTTCATCCGCTTCATTCGCATTGGCGGCTGGTTTGACCAGACCCTGCTTAATCAGAGAGTCATCGTCCATACCAGCTCCGGCCCGGTGGTGGGCGTGATCGGCTCAAAGCCCCCTCATGTTATGAAGGATGAGGACCGAAAGAAGGTGATAGAGGCCAGAGATATGTTCATCGATATCGGCTGCTCAAACCAGGTGGAGGTAGAGGAGCTGGGAATCCTGCCGGGCACGCCGATATCCATAGATCGAGAGTTCGTACAGATGCATGGAGACACCGTAACTGGCAAGGCCTTCGACAACCGCGCCGGCCTGGTTATGATGATCGAGGCTCTGAAGAGGACCAAATCAAAATCAACCATCTATGCCGTGGCCGCAGTGCAGGAGGAGGTGGGATTGAAGGGAGCAAAGGTCGCCGCTTTCGGCCTGGACCCGGATATCGCCATCGCCTCAGATGTGACAATACCCGGCGACCATCCGGGGATTGAGAAGAAGGATGCGCCCATAGAGATGGGCAAAGGCCCGGTACTGGTCGTGGCCGATGGCTCGGGAAGAGGGTTGATCGCTACTCCGCAGGTGATTGAGTGGCTGGTGGGGACGGCCAAGGAGTTTGAGATTCCGGTGCAGCTCGAGGCCTCGGACGGCGGGACGACTGATGCCACCTCCATTTACCTAACTCGATCCGGGATTCCCACCGGTGTGATCAGCGTCGCCACGCGCTATATCCACTCGCCAGTAGAGGTGCTGAATTTAAATGATATAGAACGGGCAGCAGATCTTATGGCCAGAAGCCTGGAGACGGCATCCAGATATTTCAAAGAATGAGGCGTTGCCGTTAAATCGGCTCAATCCTTTTTTATTTTATTGATTAAAATTTCAAAAAGAAAAAGTTTTCACCGGAGTGATCCGGTGACCTTCCTCGACCTTTCAGCTTGAGCCGATCAAGCTAATCACAAAGTAGCCCAAGACTACACCCACCACGAATACAATGGCAAAGGAGGCATAGAGCAAGGGAGTTCCCAATACTAGAGCTTCCATTCAGATCATCTCACTACCAGGACAGGAATCGTGGCCCAATAAAGAACCTTCTGTGCAACGCTTCCGATCAATAGCTTAGTGGCACCGGACTCCCCGTGGCTTCCCACGACGATCAGGTCGGCTTTCTCTCCCTCTGCGGTATCTATGATTACTGTTGCGGGTGCGCCGATTCTCACCACGGTGTCAATATTTATACCGGCAGAGGCACCCATGGATTTGAGCTCTTCTACTGCCTTCTCTCCAGCAGCCTTCAGCCTGGCCTCGACATCCTTTCTATCTGATCCAAGTTGGCGAACAGCGCTTGCAATAACGACCTCATTGACAACATTGAGCGCTATAACCTGTGCTCCCAGCGCCTTTGCGAGCTCCATGCCCTCCTTAGCGGCTGCTTTAGATTTCTCTGAGCCATCTGTGGCGATCAAAATCCGCTTGTACATCCTATCCCACCTTTGAGCCGTTATCTCACGGACATTGTATAAATAGCTATCTTCCAGATTCCAGAATTCTAATAGCCAGCAACGCTGCATTGTCACCATTGTCGATGCCAACACATGCCACGGGAACGCCTGGAGGCATCTGAACAATGGAGAGCAATGAATCCAGGCCACCCAGCTTCGCGCTAACTGGAACCCCTATCACTGGGCGATGAGTCTGGGAGGCGATGACTCCCGGCAGGGCAGCAGAGAGGCCGGCAACGGCGATGAATACGTGGGCGTCGGTTCCAGATACATACTCCTCCAGCTCTTTGGGATTTCTGTGTGCGGAAAGCACTCGATGCTCAAAGGAGACGCCCTCATCCTTCAGCCTGCCCAAAATCCTGTCCACAATCAGCTGATCTGATTTGGACCCCGAAATAACAGCAATATCAACCATAGCTGCTCCAAGAGATCAATTTTTGCCAAAAATCCTTCTATCACATCAAGGTCCCATCGAGAGCTCAGCTTTGATTCTCGCCCTGAAGCTCTTGCTGCTTTTGGGTGCTCATACTGATCAGAATCTCGTAGATATTTTTTACGGCACCAGCATCCAGATTCTTCTCCGTGGCCAGGTCCATCGCCCGTCTCAAGACTCGGCTTTCCTGCTCAGGGTCGCGGATCGGCCTTCCCTCTCTCCTCTTGACTTCGAAGATCCTTTTGGTGATTCCGATTCGTTTATCGATGAGCTCTATGATGCTTTGGTCGACCTCCTCGATATCACTCCTGTATTTATTTAGATCCGTCAAAATCCTTGCCCCCTGGATGCGCACCTGTTATTTGCTTTCGTTCTTATCACTCTTCCGCCCAGTGCCCTCCAGGACTCTTCAAGGCCATCCATCTTGCTCTCATCGATCAGAGCAGCATAAGAGGGCCCAGTTCCCGAGAGGCTTGCGCCCCGTGCACCCTTCTCCAGCGCCAGGATCAGGGGTTCAGACGAAAGGCCCAAAGCGGCGCAATAGGCCAGCCCATTCAGGGTCATAGCCCGGCCATAGTCGGCTTGCATAGCCAGATCGAAGGCCAGATCCGCCATCGGTGCAATGATCCTGGATCGAGAGATATCAGTATCCCGAGAGAAAATCCTCTGATCGGGAACCAGAAGCATAACGCTGCAGTTGAGCTCATCCCTGCGAAGGAGGGACATTTCGCGATTGTCTGTGACCACCACCCCGCCGAGTATCGAGGCGAGAGCGTCATCCAGGGCGCCGGTTATGGTGACTCCAACCTCCCTTGCCGCCTCAACCCCGATCTTGGCAGCGCTCACCAGATCCATATCCACGTCAAGTGCATCAAGTGTTGCCAGGATGACGGCATTGGCGGCTGCGCTGCTGCTCTTCAGGCCGCTAGCTATGGGAATCTCGCTGGATGTTCTCACCCGGCCCCCGTATTCAAGGCCCAGATGGTCCAAGACCCTCTCCACACAGCGCTCAATCAAGCGGGTATCTACCCCCGGGACATCTCCCTTGATTCCAGAAGAGTGGTCCAGCTCAACCACGGCCCGGGTTACAAGCTCGATGGCAAAGGCCGAGCCCTTCCAGGTTGCCACGGCATTTATAATGGAGGCGGCACCGTTCGACCATCCGTACCCTTTCATATTCATCATCAGCTCCAATCCTCAGGACTGCTCTATCTCGAAGATCTTCCTGAGCTTTTCCAGATCCAAAGCAAACTGCGCCTCACCCGCCCGTGAGTACTTGGCAATCATCTTATCAAGATACTCCAGCTCGGCGATCGATGAGACGAAGTTCGGCTGGTAGCTTCCCAGCTCAACCAGGGGCATGACCGCCACTCCGCCCTTGCTCGTCGATTCCTCCAGACCCTTTACCACCACCACGAAATTAAAGCTCTTGAATCCCAGGCCACGGGCGATGTTCTTGGCGAAGCTGTTCATCTGCTGTACCCTTCGGGAAGAGAGATCCTTATAGGCGGCGGGCGAATCCTTGTACTCAATGAACATTATGGAGTCTTCCGACCATAGAATAGCATCATACTCCACCACAGCGATTGAGTTTTTCAATGCCACCACGTTGAAAAGGACTCCGCGACACCAGTTTATGTTAAGGTGAATCCTGAAGTCCGCCTCGGTCAGAGGAGTGTTCCTGGTCTTCAGAACGTAGGGGTCGCTTGACAGCTCTATCATAACTGACCTTTTCGATCTTTTGCTAAATGGACTTTTCCGATCAAAAATCACTATCGGATTAGGTTCACAAGCAGGTCATAGGGGGTCCTGGGGCGTATCATTGTGACGAGCGCCCCGGCATAGACCGCTTTTTTGAAGAATGATCCTTTGGAGACGAGCCCCTTCCCGGAGAGGCCGTAAATCAGCCTCTCTATCTCCTCATCCTTCATCTGGCCGAGGGTCTGAAGAGATGACCGGCCCATGCGGTACTGCCAGTAGAACTCCCGCTTCCACCGCCGCACATATTCAGAGAGCGAGCGATGAGATACATCATCCTTCAAGACGGCTTCTGCCGCCACTATGCCGCAGATGGTGCCGGCTCGCATGCTATAGGCCAGGCCGCTCTGGCCGGCTGCGCCGCCAGCGACCATCAGGGAGTCGGCCACCATCTCTCCTGGCATGACGCATATGGGATCGCCTCCCCTCCTGACAGATAGTACCTTCATTCGATCGATATTTTTGTACTGGGAAGCCTTTTGGGCCTTGAAGAGCTTGCTGAATCTATCGAAGAATGGCTGCACATCTTGGCCGTGGCCGCGCACGAACACCCCTATTGTAGCCCGATCACCTCCGGCGGGCGAGAATGTGGCCTTCCAGCCCGGTGCCATGCTTCCCACCCAGTACTGGAAGAACATCTCCTCGCCCAGATAGGGATATTCTATATCTGCTTCCACTGCCCAGGCTATATCCTCTGGGTGGCGCATGGGCTTGAGGCCTGCCTTCTCCGAGAGGCCGGACTGGACCCCAGAGGCATCTATCACCACTCGCGCATGAATCTCCGCTCCCTTCAGGCCGACCGTCCTTCCATTGCCTTCCAGGTGGTGGCTCCGGACCTCATCGGAGAGAAGGGCGACTCCTGCCTTCTCTGCCAGATGGAGATAGTGGCGGTCAAAGGCCCCCCGATCTATGAAGTAGCCTTTGGCAGGAATGGTGACCCCCCTGCCCGAGGGGCTGAGAATGCGCATGCCCTCCAGCTCCTTTTTCAGCAAGCAGTCCTTGATCTTGACCCCAGAGACTGCTGCCATTCCCTCAAAGAGGGTGTTGGCATCATGGTGCAGGCGGCCGAGGCCTCTGTCCAGCAGCATAACGCTGGCCCCTTCCTCAGCAGCGGATATGGCAGCCATCAAACCGGCAGATGAGGCGCCCACTACCAGTACATCGCACTTCACAAAAAGATATCATATATTCAAATGAGATGAACCTTTCCCGATGGATAATAAGAATTCGATAATCATTGTGAGTCTATTTTAGTCTGGCATTGATGCAGAAATAAAAGGCAAAGCCAGACTTGAGATCTGGCTGGATTCAACTCAAGCGGTGATCTTTGTCCGGGCTATGTACTTGATCAGCTCTGGACCGAGCCTGGCCTTCTTCTGAACCTGGTTTGCCACCTCGTCCATGCTGGCCCCGCTGGCCGCAAGGGAGCGGATCTCATCGATAGTGATATCATCCACGGTGAAGTACTCATCCAGATCCTTTCTGTGGCCCCAAACATCGCCCTCTAATAGCTCTATGCCCTGCATATCAAGGAACACCTGGATGGCATTGGACATGGTCTTCCGGTAGGAGGGTGGTACCTGAATCATTCTTAGCCTTGGGCATCTCTGCATCAAGTTGAGAAAATCTACATTGCTGGCCCTGAATGCCAGATGAACTGTCTTCTCATTTGGATTAAGGTTTGATATCTCGTTTCTTGCACTTACAACTCTAAGTCTCATCTCTAATCAGCTCCAACCCTTAAAGGGCAGTAGTATTATTAATAGACACTTCCGCTGTACACTTCCGTATAAATCGAGCACAAGATACCTTAATAGCGGCAAAAATTTAGTTAATCTGTTCTTTTGAGAGAGAGAGAAACAAGCATTTGCGTTCGCATCACCTAAGGCAAATAGGCCTAAGATCCTGAGTTGATTACTAATAAAACCTTTCGCAAGTCCCATTGATTCGCTTTGCGATAAGTTCCGCCAGCGTATTAGAGGCTTTTCCGATTCAATTCACAAAAAAAAAGCTTCTATGCAATAACTTTTAAGAAAGATCATGCAAATGTGCAGAGTTGGTGGAAATTAGTCATCCAATGAGATTTTTTTACACATTACAGCTGAAAAAAAATGCATCGCGATTCTCAGGAGAGGAATTCCACCGCCAGGCTAAAATGGAGGGGCTCGCGACAGTTGACTCATGAGATTCATTAGGCGAAGGGATTTTAAAGAGGGACCAAATAAGAGGTGATCTTTATGGGCAGGGTAATGCTTACAGAAACGGTTTTTAGAGATGCTCATCAGTCTCTGCTGGCCACCAGAATGAGGACCAGGGACATGCTACCCATAGCAGAGCAGATGGACCAGGTCGGCTTCTTCTCTCTGGAGGTTTGGGGAGGAGCTACCTTCGATAGCTGCATTCGCTATCTGAATGAGGATCCCTGGGAGAGGTTGAGAGCTCTTAAGAAGGCCATGCCTGACACCCCTATGCAGATGCTGCTTCGCGGGCAGAACCTGGTGGGCTACAGGCATTATGCAGACGATTTAGTGGACAGATTTGTAGAGCGAGCAGCCGAGAACGGGGTCGATATTTTCAGGATTTTCGATGCGGTCAATGATATAAGAAATATGGAGCGATCGATCAAGGCTGCCAAGAAGATGGACAAGCATGTCCAGGCCGGAATAAGCTACACCATCAGCCCCGTGCACAGCAATGAGCAATTTGCCCAGTTCGCCGTCCAGCTGGCAGAGCTTGGCTGCGACTCCATCTGCATCAAGGACATGGCCGGGCTGATCACTCCCAAGAATGCCTATGACCTCATCCGGGCAATCAAAAGGGAGGTCAACCTCCCGGTGAACCTGCACACCCACTGCACCAGCGGCATGGCTCAGATGAGCTACTTCCATGGTTGCCAGGCAGGAGTAGATATCCTGGATACTGCCATGTCTCCTCTCTCCGGCGGCAGCTCACAGCCGGCTACAGAGAGCCTGGTGGCTGCACTTCAGGGCACTCCCTATGAAACCGGTCTGGATCTGGAGCTCTTGACTGAGATCAAGAGATACTTCGAACGGATCATGGAGATCTATGCCCCGGTATTCAATGCCATCGCCGCCCGGGTGGACACCAATGTCCTTGCTTATCAGGTTCCAGGGGGCATGCTCTCCAACTTGGTCAGCCAGCTGCAGGAGCAGAAGGCCATGGACAAGTACGAGGAGGTGCTGGCAGAGATACCCAGGGTTCGAAAGGATCTGGGATATCCGCCCCTGGTCACGCCTACCAGCCAGATCGTCGGCACTCAGGCGGTGCTGAATGTGGTTACAGGCGACCGCTACAAGATGGTTCCCAAAGAGGTCAAGGATTACGTCAAAGGTCTGTATGGAAAGCCGCCCGCCATGATCGACCCCAAGGTCAGGATCAAGGTCCTGTGCGATGAGGACACAGTCACCGTACGGCCTGCAGATCTATTGCCCCCCGAATATGAGGAGGCAAAGAAAGCGGTTGACGCCCTCGGCCTCGCCAAGAAGGAGGAGGATTACCTCACATACGCCCTCTACCCCCAGGTGGCCCTGAAGTTCCTCAAGGGAGCAGCCACGGAGGAATCCCTGGTCAAAAAAGAGATGGCATCGGGTCTGGGAGCTTCCCTAAAAGCCGAGCCCCTGGCCCTCAATGTCGAGATCGATGGCGAGGCCTATCTGGTCAAGGTGGCTCCAGCGGGCATGACCATTCAGGAAGCCCAGCCCAAGGCCCCCACTGATGGCGTGACCGTTCCCATGCAGGGCGTAGTCATCCGCTATAAGGTCAAGAAGGGCGACCGGGTGGCCAAAGGGGATCCAGTAGCAGTCCTGGAAGCGATGAAGATGGAGCAGAATATCCTGGCCAATAAGGATGGCAAGGTAAGAGAGATCTATGTCAAAGAAGGGACTACAGTCGCTCCCGGCGATGTCTTGATATCCATTGAGTAGAGGAACCCAAAATCCGAGAGGAATGAATATTGACAGTTAAGAGAGAACAGGTGCTCATTGAGGCTCTGCCTTACATTCGGGAGTTCTACGATTCCATCATGGTCTTCAAGATCGGCGGCTCTATCATGTCCGACACCGCAGTGCTGGAGGACTTCATTCAGGATGTGGTGCTCCTGCGCTATATCGGCATCCATCCCATCATCGTTCATGGGGGCGGCCCGGAGATATCCCAGGCCATGGAGAAGTTCGGCAAGAAGGCGGAGTTCGTAGGCGGTCTGCGGGTGACCGATCGGGAGACCTTGAGCATTGCCCGAATGGTCTTGCTTGGTCACATCAATGCAGAGCTTGTCAACCTCATCGGCAAGCATGGGGGCAAGGGCATAGGCCTATCCGGCCAGGACGGCATGTTCCTGAAGGCCAAGAAGAAAGCTCTGCAGATGGTGGAGGGAAAGGAGCCGGTGGACCTGGGATTTGTGGGAGACGTGGAGAAGGTGGACCCGGAGATCCTGATGATAATGGCAGGAAAGGGCTACATCCCGGTTATATCCCCCATTGCCACCGATGATCAGGGAAACAACTTCAATGTCAATGCCGACACAGCTGCGGGAGCAGTAGCTATAGCCATGAGGGCGAAGAAGTTCTTCTCCATCACCGATGTGGAAGGAGTGCGCATGAATCCGGATGATCCGGCGAGCGTCATCTCCGAGTTCCCTGCTTCGGACTTCGGCCGGTTGGTGGCCGAGGGCATAATCAAGGGGGGAATGATCCCCAAGGTGGAGGCATGTGTATCGGTGGTGCGGGGTGGAGTAGAGAAAGCCCATATAATCGATGGCAAAAAGCATCATGCCATCCTGCTGGAGCTGCTCACCACAGAAGGAATCGGAACCATGATCAGCAGAAGCTGAATTGTGCTGCTATAGCAATAGATCTGGGCGTCTTCAGGATGGCAGGATGACGCTTTCGGCGTCCCTCCTGCCCGGGACTCATTTTATGTAATTAACCCTCATCGGTATCGCAATGATCTCCCTCTTGGACCTCTTCTTCCACCGCAGCCTCCTCGGGGCAGATCTTCCCGATCTTCACCCAGTAGTCTTTGATAGCAGCGTGCAGGGCATCGGCCCCCAGGTTTGAGCAGTGCATCTTCTGGGACGGCAGCCCACCCAGCTCTTCGGCAACATCATTGCGGGTGATCTTGATCGCCTCATCCAGGGTCTTCCCCTTTGCCATCTCCGTGACCATGCTGGAGACGGCTATGGCCGAGCCGCAGCCAAAGGTCCTGAACTTGATGTCATCGATCCGGTCGTCCTTGATTTTGATGAATATCTCCATGAGATCGCCACAGACGGGATTTCCCACTTTGCCGTAGCCATCTGGATTCTCGATCACCCCCACGTTCCTGGGGTTCATGAAGTGATCCATAACTGTCTCACTGTAACCTATCTGTGCCATTCAGCTATCACCTTCAAACAGGATTCCAAACATGATTGCCTTCAAAATGACCGGACGATCATCCAGCCAAGGTAAGCGTTGATCATCATAAGAGCAATGGTCATCCGGCCGGACCATCTGTGAATTAGGCGCAGCCTTTTGAGGTCCTCCTGGGGGCTGCAATCCCGCGCTTGCTGAGACCATATGGATGGCGACAGTAATCCCGGATAGGGTCAATGCGGCTCCGGCGATCCCCAGGGTCTTATGGGCCTTCAGCCACCATCTCTTCCCTTTCAGGTACCTCGCACAGACCATTCCCGCTATTAGGAAGAGAAGGCCGGATAACACCAGGAGGGCATGGTAAGGAAAGAGGATCAAGATCTTATCCTCGACGGGCTCGAGCTCATTTGCCGAGGCGACTATGAGTGAGGAAGACGCTGCCAGCAATGCAATCGCCAGCCAGGATAATCGGGAAAAGATGCCTTTGCGGTCCATGACTACCATCTTGCGGATCACTATGAAGGATATGCTACTTAAATTGAGGGCGTCGGTTTAGCCCTTGATTTTAGTCCTTTGGAACGGAATTTTGAGAATTATTGAGAATAGTAGGAATCATTTTCTAAAATAGGCACCAATCCTCCAAGATAATGCTCAATATTATCACAATTTCCTCGACTTTTAGCAGGCTTTTAGACAGCATCCGCTACCGAGAACATTTGCAAGCCTCTTAACATTAACCGCAATACCAGTGATGATTGACTGAATATTCACCTTCGGTAGCCCCCAATATTTCGCCCTTGCAAGACCATGTGACCGTTTCATCTCGGCATGCTTCGGCTCAATGTGCGATCTCTCTTTCATATCGTCCTTAAAATTCTGAGTTTTATTATATTCTTTAGCCTCCATAATTAGTTCATGGTATTTCCCTATTGCAACAGTCCTTCTCTCTTGTTTTGTGCATTTGTTTTTCAAATCACATTGCCCACAGATCTCTTTTTTGAAATAGAATGTCGTCGTCCCCTCTTTTTCATTAAAATTCGAAATCATCGTCCTATTGCCGGCAGGGCAGCTTATCCCTGTTTCGTCCAGATTGAATTCATTCTGAGGAAAAAGCCCGGTTGGATTGAAATCCTCCTTTAACGGAGCCACAAGCGTTATCCCTCTCAGGAGCATCTGAAACCTGTTTTCGGCACTACCGTAGTGAGTATCTCCTGCTACTTTTTCCGGTTTGGAACCGTTTGCCGTCATCTCATCAACAAGCGGCAGAAGGATATCACCGTCATAAGTATTCCCTGGTGTAGTTTCAATATTTGTCACAAATCCGTCCTCGGATTTCATTACATTTGATTTATATCCTGTAAACGTTTTTTTATCTGATTTAGCCCCATGGCGTGCGTCTTTATCCACAAGGCTCACCAATTTATTCTTTACGTGGTCTTTCTTCTTCTGGATCTCCCCATTTTTCTCTTCGGTGTTCTCATTCAGTATCCGATTCATCTGCTCGATTTTTTGTTTTACAGATGGCGATTCAAGTTCCTCGGCTTTGCCTTTTAGTGTTCTTGCCTCGCCAACTACCTCAACAAGCTTCCTTTTCTTTTCTTCAGGCTTCAACGTATGCACTTTTTCTTTTTTATCCGCGATTTTTTTCCCCCCCATCTCTTCGTAAAGCTTGGGATCGGCTTTTTCTATTTCGTCCATTAGCGCTTTTATTCCCTGTCGAATTAAGCCGATGGTTCCTGGTATTGCAATATTCGCAATTACATGTGTGGCATCCGATAATATGATATCTGGCAGCTTGTTCCATCTCTCTATCCGAATAGTTCATCAGG
>WOYM01000122.1 GCA_011620785.1 Methanothrix sp.
ATCGCCGACAGCAGCAAGTTCAGGATAATCGCCCGTTTCGATCCGCCCCTGGAGGGAGCCCTCAAGCTATTGGAGCCCCTCTTCCCCAGAGCCAGGTACTCCGATCGGATCGGCGCTCTGATCATTCAGAGAGGCAACATTCTGATCACAATCTATTCCACGGGCAATGTGACCATGACCATGATCAAGAGCGAGGAAGAGGCCAGGGAGGTTTTGGAGGACCTGAAAAAGACCATCAATGAGGCCATTATTAAGGGAGTCACTCCCGTTCCGCGGGAGAAGGTCAAAGTGGACCATGCCGAGATCTATCAGTACCTTCCCCGCACCGACTGCCAGATCTGCGGCGAGCAGAGCTGCTATGCTTTTGCCATCAAGCTGGTGGGCAGGGAGACCGAGATCGATAAATGCACGCCGCTCATCGAGCCCAGGTATGCCACCAATCTCGAGCACATCAGGACTCTGCTGGAGTACCTTTGAGGATGCCATGCAGGTGAGCAGTTGAAGACCTTGACCATCATCCTCACAGACGGGCCTTATATCTCCCAGTATGCAGATATGGCCTATAAGATCGCCTCCCGGGCGCTCAATGTGTTCCAAGTGAACATATTCCTCTACCTGGATGCAGTCCATATTCCAAAGAGCGGCCAGAATCCCTCTCAATTTAAAAATGCCGGCAGGCTATTCCAGGAGCTGGCGGATAGAGGAGCTGTGGTCAGAGCCTGCGCCAGATGCGCTGCTGCCAGAGGCTATCAGGCAGAGGAGGACGGAACATGCCCGGATTACCTGCAGGGGATAAAGATCACCAGCCTCTACGACCTGGCAGAGATGCTGGAGAAGAGCGACCGTGTGATTGCGCTATGAGATTGATCTTCTATCTTCTTGACAGCGCTCCCTACGGAAGCGAAAAGGCTTATGGCGTGCTCAATGCGACGGCGGTGAGCATCAGGATGGATGCAACGCTGGGCCTGTACGCGGATGGAGTATATCTTGCTCTCGCCGGCCAGAACTCCTGCCTTCTTGATGTGCCAAACCTCTCCGATATCCTCTATGCCTATCCCGAGCTGCGGGTCCTGGCGCACGAGCCCTCCCTGGGGGAGAGGGGCCTCTTGAGCCGCGGGCTGGTGGAGGGGGTGGAGCTTGTGGATGAGGAGGATTTCATGAAGCAGGCCCTTGCTGCCGACGTCCTGATTGCATTGTGAAGGTTGAATTATGGCAAAAAAAGATATTTTCCTTCTGACCAAGCCGCCGAAGAGTGAACGGGCAGAGCTGTGCCTGCGCCTGATGGAGCACGGCGATGATTCCGTTCTATATCTGGCGGGAGACGGGGTTTATAATCTTCTGGATGAGGCTCTCATGGGAAAATGGCCTGGAAAGGTTATGGCCTGCAATGAGGACCTGGAAGCGAGAGGATTGCAGGCAGTAGAAGGGTTGAATGTGCCTGAGGACTTCTACCAGCTCCTGGTGGAGGAGATGGTGGCAGAGGGCAGTCGGATTTATTCTTTCTAAGGAATTTGGATGTGATTAACATATCAATGGATGGGGTTTTGGCAAGGAAGAACGGCAAGAAGGATTGCTACTACGAGTGGACCGTGGGATTTTGCCAGGTCAAGGTCGGAAAGTGCTCTATGGAAGTAAAAGGATTGGACGAAATATTTCATGATTACTTCGAGAAGGGAATGACGGCAGAGGAGATTGAGGGCAGCGAAATGATCAAGAACGTAAGAAGGCAGAATTTCATTCCCGAGGATATCGAGGATCTGTATGAAGAGGCCCTCATAAAGGAATACAAAAGATATTTTGAATCCAGGAAGAAATAAAAAAGATGGTTCAAGAGCATTTGACCGGCCAGAGAGATATGGCAGATTCCTATCCTCGCAGCTTCGTAAGACGGGGCAAGTGCCTGGAGATGAGGTTTCTTGCCGAGAGTTCCCTCTCAGACCTGGCCGCCCTGCAGTCTTTAGTAGTCAGCACCCTGCACGAGATTGAAATCTTCATGCCTCACGATGAGGAGTACCTCAGCCGGATATTCCAGACGGAACTCTCCGTGCTGGGAGTCCTGGCAGAGGAAAAGCTTGCTGCCTACAGCATAATTCGCTATCCTGGGATGGGAAAGGATAATCTGGGCCGGGATTTGAACCTGGCTGAAGAGGATCTGAAAAAACTCGCCCACCTCCAGGCCATAGCTGTCCACCCTCATTTCCGGGGCTTCGGTCTGCAACGGGAATTGGCCGCAGCCCACCTGAAATAAAAACTGGCCGATGACAGGTGCAGGTATGGCCGCCACCGGAGACGAAAGCGCATTAAATTGCTTGAATATCGAGTGGAAGGGAACGGTGAAAAATCCGAGATATTCTACAGGAAAAAAGCATCCTGGGCGATGGACAGCTCATCCCGCATCATCCCATAGCCATTCCTACCAGGTCCACCAGATCGATCACCCTCTCTCCTCCTCCCCCATCCCTCAGATTCCTGATACACAGCGGACAGGAGGTGACGATATAGTCGACATTCTCTGGTACATCCGCCAGCCTCCTCCTGGCCATCTGCAGGGATAGATCTTTAAATCCCGCCCGCACCCCTCCGCCTCCACCGCAGCAGCGGGCAGCTTTCCGGTTTGATTTCATCTCCACCAGGCGGCAGATGGCTCTTATGACCTGACGCGGCTGCTCGTAAATCCGGTTGTGCCTGCCCAGGTGGCAGGGATCGTGATAGGTCACAGTGATGCCCAAGGGCTTCAGATCGATCTCGGAGATGTGCTGGGCCAGAAACTCGGGCACGCTCAATACCTGAAACTGATTCCCATAGCTGTTCTTCAGTGTGGTATAGCAGCCTGCACAGCCGGTGATCACCGTCCTCGCCCCAATCTCCCTGATCTGCCTGCAGTTCTCTTCGATCAGTTCACTGGCATCAAATCCCATCCGAAGCAAGGGCGAGCCGCAGCACTGCTCTCCTGCCAGCAGTGTGGCTCCAAATCGGCTGAGGATGGAGAATGTATTCTTAGCCGTCTCATGGTAGCGATAAGAGTTCACGCAGCCCACGAAGTAGACATAATCCGCCCTCTCCCAGACGAGGCTCCTGTCCCGAAGCCATGCCAGCCGATCGTCCCCTGTGCCGAAGGTATTGCCGCTCTGGAAGATATTTCGGCTGAGATCTTCTTGCTCCCGGGTCATCCTTCCCTGGGAGACGAGGGATCTTTTTGCCCTCTCGATGATATCCGGTGGGGAGATGCCTGCCGGGCAGCTCTCAGTGCACAGGCCGCAGGTGGTGCAGGTGTTAAGGCTTCTGAGCACATCCCCATCCGCCTGCAGGCGGCCCGAGGTGAGCTCTTTTATGATCATCATCCGCCCTCTGGTGTTGGCCGACTCCCAGCCGGTCTCCTCGAAGACCGGACAGCAGGTGCGGCAGGTACCGCAGCGAACGCACAGATTGAAGGCTCTTTCATCCTGGCTCATGGTCTGCATCCTATTCTGTATCCCTGAATCATCAAGAATAAAAAGATCTCCATCGAATCTGATTGACGGAATATTTTGTGTGGCAAAGGATTGATCATCAATAATGCCGTCATTGGCATAAAGGAGGCTTTATGACTGAGGGCACCGGGAAAGAGAAAGGCTGCATCTTCTGCGAGATCGTGGCGGGAGATCTGCCATGCTACAGGATCTATGAGGATGAACTATCGCTGGCAATTCTGGACGTCAACCCCTTTTCTAAAGGCCATTGTCTGGTAGTGCCCAGGAGACATGTGCCCTGGTGGCATGAACTCTCCCCTGATGAGAACGCCAGCCTCTTCAGAGTAGCGAAGGTGGTGGCGGAAAAGATGATGATCGCCCTGGAACCTGACTTTGTCTGTATGTATGCTCGGGGCAGGAGGATACCTCATACCCATATCTTCCTGGTCCCCACCTATAAGGGAGATATTCTGGACAGGTTCTTCAATGCCCTGGAGCTGTTCCAGGAATCGCCTCCTGAGTTGGCTGCCTTGCGAGAGAAAGATTCAATGGAAGATGTGGCCGAGCTGCTCAGAGAGGCGGATCCAATGAAAAGGAATGCTAAAATCCACGAATCATGAGCAAAGCTTCACTAATGGTCAATCATTAGTTTGAATCTCTTGGGGCTGCACTCAATCTTTTTTTCTTCGTTCCATTCAATCTTGAAAAGCCCTCTGGGGTCGTCGTCCTCTGTGTGCTCTGTGACTCTGTGGTTTTATTTCCGTATACCTGGCGTTATTGTTGTTGCAGGATGCGAAGTCCATCTCCTCCTGGATCGCTTCATTGTCCAGTCTGTCGTCAATGTGATATCAGTCATAGCCCCATCTTTCCTGGATTTAGTATCCTCCTTGGGTCCAGAGACTTCTTGATCGCTCGCATCACATTCAAGCTCTCTTCCCCCACCTGCTCTGCCATATACTCCGCCCGGGCAAGGCCTATGCCGTGCTCGGAGCTGACCGTCCCCCCCAGGCTCAGGGCCGCTCGATGGATTCTGTCCGCTGCCGTCCTGAGCCGATCCCACTGATCCGGATCGTTGACATCGATGAACAATGCGACATGCAGATTTCCGTCTCCTATATGGCCGTACTTCATGGCAGGAATGCCCAGGCCCGCAGTGATCTGCTGCACTCTCTTAATCAGCGCCGGAATCTGCTTTATGGGAACCCCCACATCCTCGCCCATATAGATCCTGGTCTTCTTGGGATCCAGCCGGGAGATGGCTGCTCCCACCAGCCTCCTCGCCATCCAGATGGGCTCCATCTCCCGGCCGGAAGCTTGCCTTATCGTAATGGCCATCGGCCGGCAGACCTTTTCGATCTGCTCTGCTGCCTCTGCGGTCGAATCTCTTGAGCCGTCCACCTCGAATAGTATCACGTCCCCGTCATCCGGCAGGACAAGCTCGGGATCGACGAGCTTCAGGACCTTAAGAGTGGTCCGGTCCATTATCTCGCAGGCGGATGGGGTTATCCCCTGGGAGAATACCGCTATCACCGCCTGGCCAGCAGCCTCTGCGCTCTCGAAGCTGGCGAATACCAGCCTTCTCTCTTTGGGCAGAGGGGCAACCTTCAGTCCCGCCCGGGTGATGATGCCCAGGGTTCCCTCTGCGCCGACGAATAGCCGGGTGAGGTCGTATCCGGCTGCGGATTTGAGGTTCCGGGAGCCGGTATGAATCACCCTACCATCCGCCAGCACAACCTCCAAATCCAGCACATAGCTCCTGGTGGTGCCGTATTTGACCGAGCGCATGCCGCTGCTGTTGTAGGATATCATGCCCCCGATGGTGCAAAAGCCGCTGCTGCCCGGATCTGGGGGAAAGAAGAATCCATGAGGCTCAAGAGCCCGATTGAGCTTCTCTGCCACCACTCCTGGCTCAACGATGACCTGCAGGTTCTCCAGATCCATCTCCAGAATGCGGTTCATTCCGGACATATCTAAAACTACGCCCCCTAAGACCGGGGACGCTCCGCCGGCAAGTCCGCTTCCTGCTCCCCGAGCGACCACCGGCACATCCCTCTCATTGCACAGCATCAAAATTCTGGAGACCTCTCCAGTATTCGCTGGCCGGACGACGAAATCGGGGCGGCCGGAAACCTGGGAGGCATCGGAAGAGTAGCAGCACCTCTCCGCCAGCGAGGAGGAGACTCTATCCCTCGCAATCTCCTGGAGGCTTTCCAGCATGGTCGAAATGTAATCTCACCTTCCTCTCGATATCCTCACACTGTAATTACTGCGCTGTTACAATAACGGCGCCGTTATTGTACCCTTACCATAACAGGTATCCAAAATACCTGGCGGCATAGACCAGGCCCACCAGGATTACCAGCAGCCCGAAGATCTTGCTGGTCCACTCTCCCACCGATATATACTTCTCCCCGATCCTGCCGCCCACCATTCGGGAGAAGGTGGTGATGGGGATGATGGGCACTCCATGGCCGATGCCGAAGAAGAAGAGCATCGTCCCGCCGACCAGGGGGGCAACGTCCTGGCTTGCCAGCCAGATCAGGACTGGCATCACCATGGAGAGGGCACAGGGAGCCCAACCCAGGGCGAAGAAGATCCCCAGGGTGAAGGCGCCGATGAACGCAGAATAGCGGAAGAGGTTTAGCGAGAACTCCACCGCCTTTTGGAGCAGGCTCTTCTTCTCCTCTATGGGCTCGGCCGAGCTGGCTGAGCCTGGACCATCGGATGGCTCATCTGTCCCATCGGCGCCAGCCTGATGGAAGCGCATACGGGATGTGACCGGCTCGATGATCTCCCCCAGGGGCTTGAAGCTGCTGATTCCAAGGAGGACCATGATGCTCCCAGCCAGAAGGTCGAAGATCTTTGAATCCCGGAAGAAGACGCCTATCTGGGATATGAACAGCCCGAGCACAAAGAAGACAACCGCCATGCCGAGGGTGAAGGCGACGCCGATCATGAATCCCTCTCTTGAGGTGGAGGCGCTGGCTCGCAGGTATTCGTCCTTCCTGCGAACGGTCATCACATAAGAGAACACAGCGATCATCAGGGCGATGGAGCAGGGGGCAAGGGAGGTGAAGATGCCCAGAAGGAACATGCCAAAGGCGGTGACATCCTTCCTTGAGACCTCATTCTCCATCATGCTCCAGAGGGCGGAGAAGATGCCTGTTGCCCCCTCTGGGCGGGCATCCTCCTCTGCAGGAGGGGAGGCTTCCCCCTCCACCATAAGAGCTGTCCTATTGAGCTCCTGGATGTCATCCAGAAGGCTCTGGGCCTTCTGCACCCCATCTTCTATCCCTTCACCCACCCGGTAGACGTGGTAGACCGGGCCGATTCTGCCCTCTCTGTCGATCAGAACAATGGTGGGATTGGAAGAGCCGCCTCTCACCGTCCAATAGTCCAGGTATTTGCTCCCTATGGGATATGGGTCCAGATCCTCGATCCAGGGCCAGGTTATATTGACCTCCCACCAGGTTTGGGCCAGCTCCCGGCCGTCCATGGAGTAGGGGTTCTTCCTCAGGTTCAGGGTTACTATCTGGACGTTGGGATCTGCGGCCTTGAGGGCAGCCAGCTCCTCTACCTGCCCCAAGAGGGACTTTTCGCATTCAATGCATAGCGGGTTCTCGATATTTGATATATGCAGGACCACCGGGGAGCCCAGGAAATCGGATAGATTGAAGCTCCTTTGATCCCAGCTGGTAGCGAAAAAGTCCGGCGCCTGCGCTTCATCTGCTAGCGCGGGACTGATGGATAGGGATATGGATAATAGCGCCAATAAATATATTATGGAATCCAGCAAAATGAGGAAGTGAGGGGGATTAGAGCTCAACTTGCTCAGACCACCCACCCCATCTTTCACTGCCATTAGGCCGATCACTGCCCCCAGTCAGCTGCATTCTGCTGGTGATAGTAAATGGAATCCTCTACATAGCTGTTGATATCGTCCGTGCTCATGATATCAATCTCGCTATGCCAGCCAACCTCAACCTCGCCGTCCTCGTTCTCGATCAGAGTGAGGAAGATGGTGGTGGGAACATACTGCTTCTTGCCTGTGGGACTGTAGAGATCCAGAACCTCCATCGCCTTCAGGATTCCATCTCCCTCAGCCAGAATGCTGTAGAACAGGATATCATCGTTGTGGATTTTTATAGCATCATTTATCCTGGGGACATGGGTCACGCAGGGCAGGCAGTTGTTCTGGTGGATCAGGATCAGCAGTGGCCTGTCCTCCAGAGCCTCAATAACCCAATCCGGGTGATTTACGGCGGAGCCAGAGTTGACGTTTTTGTCCGGGTATGTCGTCCACCAATCAGAATCACCCGAGCCAAGAGAGTGCTCAGGACCATTGTCATCCTCATCCTCTGCCAGGGCAACGGCACAGAAAAGAGAGATGGTCAAAAGAGAGGCGATCAATAGTGTGAGGAAATTTGTGAACCGATCAAGCATGATTTAAACCTCCGAATACGTCCTCTTCTATTCTTCATTTGAATATTTAGAGATTCTCAAGAAATCGCCAGCCGTGGATCTCTTACTTCCTTTATGCAGAACCATTACGAGCAATTAGGTCATAGTCCTCGGTATTTATCGCTTTTGGGCCAGGATCGGTATATACATTTCACATATAGCACATTAGGCCTGCATCCTGCACCTTGAACCAGTGACTATGACCAAATCAGCAATTTTAGCTCAGAAAAACTTTAAATTCAATGAAGTCGTATTTAAAAAAGAATACATATTGGAGGATATAAAAAATGGCCAATGAAACTGAGAAGAAACCGAGGTCCAGGAAGAAGAGAGGGATGGCTGAAGCAGGAGTGGCAGCGGCCAAATCAAAGAGAGAGACTGGGAAGGGAGGGGGGATGACGGAGGAGTCTGTGGATCTGGTATTCGGTATCAATGCCGGCATAATTTGGGACCTGCTCAATCTGAAGGGTCCGATGTCGGCCAGGGAATTGGCCAAGTCTGCCGCTCTGCGTATAGATGATGTCCATGGCGCACTGGGCTGGCTGGGCAGAGAGGGCAAGATCGATGTGAAAAAGAAGGGACGGTCAAGGATCTATTCCCTGAGGCCTTGAGATACCACGGGGCCTTATCGATCCAGCCCCGAAGGCTCATCATCTTCTAATTCTCACCACCTCGCCCGCCCGGGCGAGATACAGCTCATCCAGATTATCGAATATGCCGTGCTCCACCACTCCAGGAATAAGGCTGATCTTGGCCGCAAGAGACTTGGGATCCTCGATTGTCCCGAAGTCCACGTCCATAACGAAATTCCCGTTATCGGTGATCACCGGCCCGTCCTTCCTCAATCCCTGTCGCAGCACCGGCTTGCCTCCCAGTTCCTCCAGCCTCCTTCCTGCCAACCTAAAGGCTACGGGAATCACCTCCACTGGCACCGGCCAGGTCAGTCTTTCCACATACTTGGATTGGTCGGCAACGATCACGAACCACCTGGCCGAGCAGGATACCACCTTCTCTCGGGTATGCGCCGCTCCACCGCCCTTGATCACCATCAGGTCTATGTCCACCTGGTCTGCCCCGTCGATGGCCAGATCAAGAACTGGATGCTGGTTTAAGCTGGTGAGCCTGATATTTGATTCTATGGCCAGCTGTTCGGCCTGAAAAGAGGTGGGAACGCCATAAAAGTCCAGATCCTCCTCTCTGACCCTCTCTCCCAGCCTCTTTATCGTCCAGGCCACAGTGGAGCCCGTGCCCAGGCCAACCACCATACCGTTCCTGACCAGCTCTGCCGCTGCCTCGCCTGCCGCCTTCTTGGCAGCGGAATTGGATGATGCGTCCTTCATGCTCCTCTCAGTTTCCCTTTATTTCCTCTCAAAATTCCCGCAATCCATCCGGTCAGAGCAGCTTGCTCTTCACCGTGGTGAAGACCGGTCCCCTCAGGTCAATCTTGTGCTTGTAGCTGGTGATGTACCTCTCGAGAGCTGGGTGAATCTTGATGTTTATATCCGCCGGGCTTCTCACAATCCTCGCTCTGGTCTCAGACTCCTGGCCATTCATCGCCGCCATCTCGATCTCATAGGCAGAAAGAGCAGCAAAGGAATCGATGAATCGAATTCCTGTGGTCACTCCCTCATTGAACGCCTCATCCCAGCGGGAGGTGCGGGGGATGCCCATGACGTTATGCTTATAGACCACGATCTCATTAAGGGCAGCCGGGCCGCAGAGCTTGGTGTTCTCCTCCGGCTCGACCACCCAGACCTGAATATGCCTTCCGAAGAGCTCTCCCTCCCAGGCAGGAAACTCGCAGGGAGAGGCGGCATCACCGTGCTCAAGGCACACCCCGATCACAGATTCGGCTATCGCCTGTCCCTCTGGCGTGCTGGGGGTCATTTCAACAGCGATCATCCGGGCCATCTCCCGGGCAGTGAGCTCCCAATTGGCCTGGAACTGGGGGTAGGAGAGTGCTCTCACATCCTGAGAGTTATGCAGAATCATGGCGAGCCGCTCCACTCCCAGCCCCAGGTTCATGACCGGATAGGGGATATCATATTGCGACAGGGCAGTGGGCGAGTAGATGCCGAATGTAGCCACCTCAACCCAGCCGCTGCTGTACTTGGTGGCCGAGCCGACCAGCCCCGGATGATAAGCATAGACCTCGATCTGAGTTCCGGGAACGTAGTACTTGCTCCTCTTGTCATCCGGCCGGAACTGGAACTTCTGGAAACCGAACTGGCTGAGAAGGCCGTCTGCAACCGCCTTCCCATCCTCTATGGATACATCCTCATCCATGATCACACAGCTGGCCGAGTAGTAGCTCATCAGGCGGGCGGCGTCCTCCGCCTGCTCCCGGCGGAAGCATCGGTCCACAGAGAAGAGTCTGATGGGCAGCCTCTGGCGGTAATGGAGGTTGGAGAGGGACAGAAACCAGCCACTTGTCATATGGCTTCTCAAGGTGCGACTGGTGGCCTCTGCTTTCAGTCCTTTGAACTCTGGAAACACCTTCTCCAGGACAGTGCCGATCAGAGCATCGTGAGCAGAAAGGGCATGAGCGATCTCTCCCACCAGGTCGTCGCCCTCAACCTTCCCCTTTTTGTAGGAATGGAGGATCTGACGAAGTGCCTCCACCTCCTCTGCCGAGAGCTCCCGACCCAGGAGGGCGTTTATCTGGCCGATCCTCTCGTCCGATATGCCGATGTCCGGCCGGGGAAGGCCGGCGAGGTAAAAGCACCTGTCCAGAACTGCAAGAGCCTCGGAGCCGAACTGGCGGTAGACATCCTGGGCCTCGACCATCACCGGATTCATGGCCTCATTGAAGCCGAGGCGAATATAGGCCTCTCGTAGCTTCTGAACGGTATCGAAGATGGGATGAACTGAGCCGAAGGAATAGCTATTTCGCGGATATCTCTCATTCAAGGACGGCCGGCCAAGGTACTCTCTTCCTTCCTGCCAGGTCTTATCGAAATCCTCCCGGGCCGCCTCCAGGATATGATTGGGATCGAACTTCATGACTTAAACTCCATGATCTATTGATTTAAGGCTTTTTGAGTTTATTTTGAAATAATGATTCCATTCTGGATATCTCCAGGGCATTGGTGAGGTCCCCTCGGGTCCTTTCCAGCATGGACCTGGCAAGATCGCTCTTCCTTCGCAGACCTCTGGTTATAGCATCAGGATAGTCGAATAGCATCAGCAGATAATAGATATCCTCCATGACCTCCAGGAAGTATTCGCCATCTTTTGCCCTGCCGGAGCGGATGAGGTCCAGAATATGACGGCGAAGCTCACCGCACACGTCGCCCAAACCCGCCAGATAGTTCGCCAATTCCACACCCACCTCAGCCGGGGTGAGGATCTCATTTCTGGTGATGATGGAGTAGACGGAGATGGCCTCGGCGTACTCCTGTTCCGCTCCGTCCACAAAGCCTGCATAGCGTACATCCTGATGGTTCTCCAAAAGCTCCCGGATCTTCTCCAGCTCTTCTGCTGCCTCATCGACCAGCCTCTTTGCCGCCGGAATTTCGCTTCTGTGCATCGATCTGATTGATGAAGAGCACAGGCGTATCACCCTCCGGGAGAGGGATAGAGCCTCCTCACGAGCCCGATCTTTGTCATCGAAGCTTCTGAGCAATCCCTCAGAGATGTTCTCAAACATGGACGGTCCGGGCATAATCTCAG
Organism: Methanothrix sp.; assembly: GCA_011620785.1. GTDB lineage: Archaea > Halobacteriota > Methanosarcinia > Methanotrichales > Methanotrichaceae > Methanothrix. The sequence continues at coordinate 11,583 of WOYM01000122.1, forward strand.
TCTCTCATTCCTAAAGCAGATATATTTTGTCCGATATCATCCATCCAGCAGCCTTTTGAGCCTTTTTACCGATCTCTGGCCCTCTTCCAAAGAGCGCGATTCGGTTACTATCCGGCCACTGTAGCCGTTCAGAGCAGCCAGCACCTTCTTCCAGGGCACAGTGCCATTTCCCACCGGCAGATGCTCGTCTCTCTCTCCATGGTTGTCATGGGCATGGATGTGGATCATCATATCCTTAAGCCTCAAAAAATCCTCCACATTTCCATTGGTATTGGCATGTCCCACATCGAAGATGAATCCCAGGTTATCCCGGTCCACAGTCTCTATTATGCCTTCGATCTCCTCCGGGCGCCTCCCCAGGATTGCAGGCATGTTCACCATATTCTCGACTGCCACTCTCATGTCCAGATTCGAGGCATGATCGCAGATCTCCTGGATTCCCTTTATGTTCTGCAGCCAGGCAGCGTCTGGCATATGCATTCCCAGGGGAGAGAAGTGGCCGGGATGAACCACTGCCAAGCGGGCAAAATCGCTTGCCAGGTCCAGGCAGGTCTTCATCTGTCGCACCGTCTCTTCCCATATGGGCTGGTTGACTGAGGCTAGATTCAGGTCCGAGTAGGGCAGGTGGATGGTGATGACCAGTCCTGTCGTCTCCACGATCTTCCTGGCCTCGGGGAGATTTCCCTCAGTCAGCCTCTGCCTTCCTTCGTTGACTATCTCCCAGCCGCTATATCCCAGATCCTCCAGCTGGTAAGCCCAGTCAAAGGGCCGGTCCACCAACTTGCTGGACGAAAAGCTAAACATCCAAATCGATCTCCTTGACTGCCACTCCATTCTCCGTGACTGGTGCCAGCCAGTCGATGACCCTCTCTGGATCTGTGGCCTGAATCTGGATATGCAATGAACCCAGGGACTCCTCTTGAGGGGGAAAGCTCACCATTCCCATATAGGCTGCCTGCTTGCTGAGCTGAAAATGGATTATATTGCAGCTTCGGCCTCGCTCTAAAACAGACCTGGCAGCATCCAGAATCTCCTGGCTTCTCAGGAGGCGATGCAATCTTCTCAAGGATTGAGGGCCATCATAAGCGTCGATACGATCGGTGCGAATGTCCATTATCAGACCGGGAAAGATGTTCTCAATCGCCAAGACTACCCTATCGACCCTTTCCGTAAGCTGAACGGCTGAATAGACTGTGACCTCGATCGTTCTCATCGCCCCTAGATGTGGCTGGTCTTGTATCTGAGGATAGCAGCTATGCCGCCAAAGGCCCGGAAGAGCTGTGCTCCTTCCTCGAATTCCGTTGAGATGATCTTGACCTCTGCCCCGCTCATCTCTGCCAGCTTGGACAGGTCGGAGACTATATCCACCTCTTCCTCAATGGTCAGCGGGCTGGAGCATTTCAAGCAAGTTCCTACCGGCTCGGATGAGCCGCTCCTGGTCTGGCTGTCGGTATAGTCGCAGCTGCGATTGGTGCAAACGATCTTGGCCCTGGTCTTCCTGAGGTCCTCGGATAGGAGAAGAACATCAACCGCCCCAAGCTCCAGGTTGTGGCGGACCTCCTTTTCCCCGTATGCTGCGAGGCCTTTGTCTGATACCAGCTCCTTCATGAACCTGCGCATGATCTCTTTATCCTGGGTGACCTCCAGGTCTGAGAGCTGCTCTTGAGCAGCATCCACCAGCTCATACAGACCTGACTCATCAGTGTAGGAGACATCCAACGCCGCCAGGACCTTTCTCTGCAGCTCATGATGCAGAAAGCCTCCTTCTACAAACTCCTCTTTGGTGGGAGAAGGCCCACCGATCAGGATTCCTTCAAGGTCCTTGGGATCAATGGGCAGAAAGGCGTCATTGGCCGACTCGCCTATCCTTTTATAGAAATCGTGAATAGCAATCAGACGAAGCTGCTGGAACCTGTGGCTGGACTGGCCGCCTTTCCTCTGCTTGCCTGGAACAGTAGAAGTCAGGGTCTTGAGGGGCTCGATATATTTCCCCTTCAATAGGCCGATTGCTGCCTCACGCCTGTCCAGGACGATAAGACCAAAGGTCCTCTTGTCTGCCAGCATCTCCTCCAAAGGCTCGAGATAAAAGGAGGAGTCGCAATGATATCTGTAGGTGATGATGGGATCAGGTGGCTCCAGGGCGGTGCTGAAGAGCTCTGTGCGATTGGCCCCTATGTCCACGCTACCGATAAATAGGACGACGCCATTCTCCGGAGGTTTTGGTATGAGCTTGAGCCTGGACATGGCTGACTCGAGGGAGCCCTGGACGCTGAGCCTTGTCACTCTCGACTTTATATTGGATGCTTGCCCGTATTCCTCCCGCAACTGGCTGGTAACATCAGATATCTGCTTATCAGGAGGGATATACAGGGAAATGAGCTCTGTGCCCCTGCCCTTCTTGCTCCGGAGGCCATCGAGAAGACGCTTAAATTCATACCTTTCCTGCGCTGTAAACTCCATTCTAGCCGATCTCCAAAATTGCTCCTGGATCAAGGTATAAAAGGCTTCTTCAAAAGGATTTCGGATGGTGACTACTCCCCATCCCTAAAGGGTAGGGCTTCTACGGTTTTGATTCCGATAGATTGTAGTCCCTAGAACACATATTTATATGCCTTGAGCATAGATATGGTTAAGTGGTTGTTAGGATATATAATTTTCTGCTTAACGGCAGTACTTACGGTATTCATCCCCTCCCCTAAACGCCCATGTGCCTCAGGACAATGGATATAAAGCTAATTTTTTCCCAATCCCAGAATCCTAGGGGGTGCGGCAATTATTACTATCTTAATAATACTAGTCAGATTTGGCTGAAGTAATTGATCAATTTATCAAATTCTCCTAATTAATCGGGAGTCTTAAAATCAGTCAATAGAAATGGCAGAATTTGATCTATTCAAAAACTATATAAAGATATAAGTTATCTTATAATCCATGGATCAATTAGTCGTTCTCCAAGAGATCTATGAATCGTTTTCCAAGGGAGGGGATGGCCTGCAAAAGATCAGCAGCAAGGCTATCGAGGGGAGCTGTCCGGAGCTGACCGCCAAGCTGCTGGAAAGCGCCAAGAATGGCGAGATCAATGAGGATATCTGTCGCCAGCTTTCCAGCTGCCTTGAGGATATCTACGAGATCAAGCGGCTGGGCGATATCTGTCGCAGCGCTGGATTATATTCCCTTGCCATAAGCGCCTATAACCGGGCCTTATCTCTCTGCAGCGATCCGGTTTTGAGGCCGGTTCTTCAAAACAATCTCGGTCAAGCCTATGCCCGCCAGGGAGATTTAGCCCGAGCAGCCTTCTACTACAAAAAATCCGCTTGTTGCTTTGAAAAATCAGAGGATCTCCTAGGCCTTGCCCACGTCCTCGGAAACCTGGGAGCTGCCTACCGTCAGAACCGGGATTGGGATCGGGCCATAGAGTACTGCTACCGCAGTTTGAAGACCTTTGAGGAACAGGGCGATGATCTCGGCATTGCCCAGATGACTGGGAGCCTTGGAAGGATCTATGCGGACATGGGGGAGAGGGATCTGGCAACTCGATACTTTGAGAAAAGCCTCGAGGATTTCCAGAGGCTCGGCGACAAGAAAAGCGCTGCCTGGATTATGGATAGGATGGGACGGATTGCCAGCGATAGATACGACTGGGATAGCGCTCAGAGCTACTTCAGCCAGAGCCTCGGCCTGTTCGAAGAGTATGGCCAGACCCAAAGCAAAGGGATCGTCCTCTCTAATATGGGACGGATGCAGCTGGAGAAGGGAGATGCATCTTCTGCTCGCGAATCTTTGGAAAAGGCCATTCATCTCATAAGCCGCAATGCCCAACCTGGTTATCAGAATGCTCTGTCCTCACTGGCCGCGGCTTACAGCACCCTGGCAAAGGGCTCCCTGGAAGAGGCAGAGGATAATGAGGACCTGGGTCTGGGCTCAGGCCGGCTGCAAAGGCAAGAGGCATCCAAGAATTTCGGCCGGGCATCAGATCGCTTCCTGGAGCTTGCTTCCTCTCTTCCCAAGATGCAGGCGGATATAAAAACCAAGTCAGAGATTGCTAAATGTCGGTCCTATCTTGCCAGGATATCCGGATACACTTCTGACCAGGAGGCAGTGGAAATTGCACAAAAGGCTCTGTCATCGCTGGATTCGGCTGCAGAGAATGCAGCTGAGACTAAAAAGGCCGGAATCAGAGGTCTGGCGAAGGCCGTATCCGGGATGAGAGAGGCAAGGTCGATAGGCCTGCTGGGAGACGAGCCCTGGCGGCTGTCAAAAGCAGTCAGCAGCTCAATCGAGCATCTGCTGGCAGGTGCCGGGGAATGCAATGCCACGATTATCGGCACCAGCCTCATCTCCGCTCTGGAGAACCTCAAGGCAAGCATGACTGCCGAGAGAACGACTGAAGATCCGATAGCCAGGCTCCATGCAGCTGCGGAGGACCTGCGCCACTCCGGAAAGCACCTTTCATCTCTGGAGAAGGATCCAAAAGAGAGAGATGCCCGCAGATTGATCGAGGCTGCAGCGATACTGGAAGGGCAGATGGTGGGGGATGACACTGCCAGCGAGGAGGGGCCGCGCCGCAATGAGTTGGGCTTTGGCCCGGAGAGAGATGCGTTGCTTCTAATTGCCGGGGCCATGGCGAACAGCCTGCTGGAGCTGATAGATGACACCAGGGAGATTCTCGCCTGGGATGAATCGCTGAATCTGATTTCCAATGAGAAGAAGATGCAGCCAGATATCATCGATGGGATGGATGAACTGATCGAGTCCGATCTGGAAGAGGATTTCGATGGGCTGCCCGATCTGGAGATCTCAGAGGATGGGGCGCAGGCCAGGAACCTGATTTTAACTGACGGCAGCGTAGAGCCTTCTGAGCTTTATGTCTCAGAGATAGTGCATCCGGAAGAGAGCTGGCTCGTTCCTGTCATGGCTAGTACTCCCTGCAAGAAAGAAAATCCAATTGGCTTTAATTCCTGGAGGCAGGCGCAATTTTATGGATCCAAGGGCTTTGACCACCTGGAGAAGCCAGAGGATGATATCGAAAAGATCGATGGAGTCATAGATACTGGGCTGATAGAAGAGCTAAACCGCCATGATCTTGGCGGAATGCAGGGGGGGGAGTGGCCGGAGAGAGGGCTTGAGGATTCTGGTCCAGACTTTCGCGAGGCGGTACCGGAGTTTAAGGAATCAACCTCCAGCTATGGCAGCGGTCTATTCAGCCAGGAAAAGGCGGTAATGCTGATCAAGGCCATGAGCGTCCTGGTGATCATTCTCTTGGCGGTTGAGGCGGTGCTATATTTGATATAGGCTGAGCGGGAATCCTCTATCGGGATGAAAAAAAAGCAGCTTGAGATGATCCTGGAACGACTGGAGGGCTTTTCCAAGCCCTCATTTATTAGAGAGCAGTATTCAACGCCCGCCTCAGTGGCGGCGGATCTGCTCTTCTTAGCTGCTCTGCGCAATGATCTGGGTACGGTATGCGACCTGGGATGCGGGACGGGCGTTCTTGCCATCGGCGCGGCGCTCATGGGTGCAAGGACGGTGGGAGTGGAGATCGATAAAGATGCCCTGGCCACGGCGAGAAAAAATGCAGAAAATCTGGGCGTAGATGTGGACTTCATCCGGGCGGACGTGAGAAAGCTGGAGCTTGAAGGCATAGATACAGTGATCATGAATCCCCCCTTTGGAGCTCAGAAGGCCAGCGAGGGCGATCGCGCTTTCCTCTCCACTGCTCAGAGGATCGCTCGGAATATTTATACCCTGCACAACCGGGGAAGCCATGATTTCATTAAAAAATATATATTTCCCAATATAGTGCAGGAGGTCTACTGCATTCCATTTCCTTTGAAGAGATGCTTTGAGTTTCACAGAAAGGACATCAAGGTCATTGAGGTTGAGCTATACAGAATAACCTGCCAGCATTCTTAGAGGAGCCAAGCTTTTGAGACCAAGCCTTTATACCAGGCTTTAGATACTAGTAATTTCTAATTGAGCCATAGCGATGAAAAAAGAGACGGAAATGATGCGGCGATTCTCGAGCCGCATATTGAACTTACAGAGGAATAAATGATGGAAGATAGCTTTGTGCTTCCCGGCGATACGGTAGGATCTTTGGAGGAGTTCGTTCCTGGAGACTACACCTATGCCAGGGAAGGAATGATATTTGCCACCACTGCCGGCCTGGTTAAGGTCGATCCCAAGACCAGGTCTGCCAGTGTCATACCCAAGACCAACGCCCCAGTCAAGCTCAACCACGGCGATATAGTAGTGGGCGAGGTAATCGATCTCAAAGACAGCCTGGTGATAGTCTCCCTGGCCTTCAAGAAAGGCTATGAGGACCGGCCAATCTCAGATGAGGAGGCCACCATTCACATATCCAATGTGAAGAACTCCTATGTCAAGGATCTGCGCTCGCTCTTTTCTATGCGCGACATCCTCAAGGCAAAGATCGTCGATGAGCGGCAGATGAGGCTCTCGACTGGCGACGAGGATCTGGGAGTGATAAAGGCTTACTGCAACCGCTGTCTTACCGGCCTGATGCGAAAGGAGGGAAAGCTCATCTGCCCCAATTGCGGCAACAACGAGACGCGAAAGATGAGCTCCGCCTATGGGCTGGGGGTAGTATAGATGAACCTGAAGATAATATCCAAGACCGAGAATGAGGCAGTCATTGAGTTCGTGGGAGAGGGTCATACCATTCTCAACTTGCTCCGAACGGAGCTGTTGAAGGACAAGAGAGTCCTCATGGCAACCTATGACACAAAGTTTCCGGTAATGGACAACCCCGTCTTCCGCCTCGCAACCAATGGGGCCGATCCCATTATTGCTCTGAAAGAGGCCACATCCAGAATAATAGATCAGTGCGATGAGTTTTCCAATAAGTACGCAGAAGCGGTAAAGTAGGTCTACAAAAACGAAATCAGGAGGGCTCGAACCACATCCCTCTGCTTCTGCAGGCGGTCGTCTCCTACGGCGCTGGCGGCGTTGAGGCCCTCCTCGATATCCCCTGGCTCAAGGATGAGGTCCTGCTGGGATGCGCGATTGGCCCAAACACCAGCATAACAGTCAGCCTGGAGCTCTTTTAAAAATTCGAGATCGAGAACCAAAAGAGCTTCAGTCCAAACTTTGAGCATGCATCATTCATTCATCAGATATATATACAACCGTTTTCGTGTTTTCGCACAAAACACTGAGGCATAAGCATGAAGAATGTTGTGGTGATCTTAGCAGCAGCATTGATGCTGTTGGTTGCAGTCACAACTGCAAGCGCGCAAGAGACTGATAAAGTTGCTGAGGCAGCTCAGCAAGTGGAAGAGTCTGCAAAACAGGTGGAAGAAGCGACACAGCTAACGGAGAACGCAACAGCAGATCTCAAATCTGCCGCTGCGCATGTGGAGAATCTGACCGCCAACACCACTACAGCAGAAAACATAACCAAAGCAGCAGAGAAGGTCGAGCAGAAAGCCGAAGAAGTTAGCCAAGCAGCAGAAAAGGTAGATGAGGCTGCCCAGAAGGCAGAGGAAGCAGCAGAAAAGGTACCAGGATTTGCAGCAGCGCTTGCCGCCTTAGGATTCCTGGCTGTAGCCTTCATAGCTCTGAGAAGAGCCTAAGTGCATTGAATTTTAAAATCTTTTTTTATATACCAAAATAATTATACGGCCTCCTTCTCTTCTCCTTTGTTATCTCAGGCGGATACGGCAATTGTTATTAACATCCTTAACCGACCTTTCGACATAATGAAGATAAGGATCATCCTGAGGATCCTGGGCATGCTGGCTATGCTGCTGGGCACACTTATGCTCATACCAGGAATCGTCTCCGCCATCTACAAGGAGCCCCTGGGGGTGGTGGCCTTTGGCATCAGCTCTCTTCTGGCAATTATCGTCGGCCTGATTCTGAAGCATTTTGGGGAAAAATCCGATATGGGACGCAAGGATGCATTTGCTGCCGTCTCATTCGGCTGGCTCATGGCAGGACTGATCGGAGCTCTTCCCTACTTGCTGCTGGGATTGGGGCTGGTCGATGCATTCTTTGAATCGATGTCCGGTTTTACTACAACGGGAGCTACCATCCTCAGCGAGTATGATTCACAACACTATTGGACTTTAAGCAAGGAGGCAGTGCATAGCAGCCTGGCCTATGCACTCGTTGAGAGAACCACACATCAGCTTATCCACTGGTCCCCAGTAGGGATAATCGAGCTCGATTTCGGCCTGACCCTGGATTTTATCGATCTTCTCACTATAAAGGAAACCTACTTCGGCCTTCTATTCTGGAGATCATTCTCCCAGTTCCTGGGCGGCATGGGCATAATCCTGCTGTTCATCGCCATTCTTCCCAATCTGGGCGTGGCAGGAAGAGAGCTTTATTCCGTTGAGGGCCTGGGCCTGATGAAAGAGGCGCTGACCCCCAGGGTTAAGAGCACTGCTAAAGCCTTCTGGGGGATTTATTTGGGACTGGCGGGGATGGAAGCTCTGCTGTTGGTGGCGGCTGGCCTTCCGGTCTATGACTCACTCTGCACATCATTCTCAAGCATCTCAACAGCGGGTTTTTCCCCAAGGGCCTATGGTATTGCGGAATACAATAGCATTCTGGTGGAGGCCATCATCTGCATCTTTCTCTTGCTCGGAGGAACCAATTTCATTATATATCATCAGATTATACTTAAGAGAAACTTAAATTATCTGATCAGAGATGCAGAGTTCCGGTTCTATATCATTATAGTGTTTATTTCGATTATTATATTGATGATCTTCGGGCAAATACCGGGAGGCTTCTCCGATGCCCTTCGCTCATCCGTATTTCAAGTTATCTCCACTATGACCACCACCGGCTTTGTGAATAACTTCAATTATGACTCCTGGTCCCTGGCAGCAAAACTCGTCCTTATACTATTGATGATAATTGGCGGATGCACAGGATCGACCGGAGGAGGAATGAAGGTGGGAAGGGTGCTGATAATCCTGAAATATGTGCACGCTGAGCTGATCCGAAGCCTCCACCCAAAGGCAGTTATCACCATAAGGATGGCAGATAAGGTGGTCAAGGAGAATACGGTCAAGTCCGTTATTCTTTTTATTCAGCTGTATGTAATGATCTTCATCCTGGCGGCCATTGCCTTTTCCATCACCGAGGCATCAAACCCCCAGTTTGGTTCCCTATCTGCTATTTCCGCAGCAGCATGCTGTCTTGGAGTTGTGGGTCCTGGATTTGGGGTAGTGGCCATGGATTTCAATTCTGTATCCGAATCCGGAAAGGTTCTGGCCGCATTTTGCATGTACATCGGCCGGCTGGAGATCCTTCCCGTGGTACTGATGTTCTTGCCCGAGACCTGGTCGGATTAGAGAGGCATAGGAAGGAATAGACTGGATGAGGATAGAGATGATACTGATATATACTTTGATCCTCTTAAAATAGTCAAGGACGATATCCTCATGGCTCGAAGCTGGTTTATCCCCGCATCCCTGGCTGTCTTCGCATTTGTGCTGTGGCTTACTACATTTATTTATCAGAGTAGCTATATCAACCGCACAATCATCACTATCATAGCGATTTTGATGATCTATATCGTATTCCGAGTACTTCTGGAAGATCGTATCATCAAAAATTTCACCTCCACCGATAAAAGATATTATTTCTCAAAGATACTCTATTCCATATATTTATTAATTAATTTTATTATTATTTGGATTATTTGGGTGGAAGATATAAGAACTCTGCTGCTGGGATTCGGCCTGGTGGCAGCTGCATTTACCATCTCCATTCAGGATGTGGCAAAGAACCTAGTGGGTGGGCTGGTGATCATGTTCAACAGCATCTATAAAGTGGGAGATAGGATCGAGATAGCAGGAAAGAAGGGGGATGTAATAGATATCAATTTGCTCCATACCACCATCATGGAGATGAGCGAATGGGTTTCCTCAGATCAGCATACCGGCAGGCTCTCTTCTCTGCCCAACTTTCTGGTCTTATCCAATGCGGTGAATAATTATACTAAAGACTTCAGCTTTGTATGGGATGAGATAACCCTCCCAATAAGCTATGACAGCGATTGGAGGGTTGCCGAATCATTGATCATGGATATCGTCATCCAGGAGACGCATATGATGAAAGAGTACGCTGAAGAGGAGATATCCCATATGCAAAGAAAGTATTACATCTCAAAAAGCTCAACCGATCCGGGGATCTTCTTTAAGCTCACTGACAACTGGATCGAATTGACGGCAAGATATGTGGTTCCAGCCAGGCAGAGAAGGATCTTAAGAACCAAAATCAGCAGAAGAATCCTGGAGGAGATACAGAGATCAGAAGGAATAAGAATAGCTTCGGAGAGCATCGAAATAGCCAGGTTTCCTGATACTGGCCTATGAAAATATTCATCAATCATGCGGCAAGAGGAGTACATGACATGACTGCGAGATGGGATACATGCTGGGACGCAGCACCAGAGCTGTATGTGCTGCTCAAGGAGAGCAAATCATTAGAGAGCGCCCGCAATAAGGTGGCTCGATACATCGAGGCCAGAGAATGGACTTATGCATGCGATGTAAGTGAGATTGAAACATGGGATTACGTTCTTTTTAAAGAAGCCATACGAACACTCAAGAATGTAATATCTCCGAAAAATGAACGCATCTCCGGCACCTCTTCCCTGGAAAACCTCTGGAAGGCGGCTGTCGATGGTGATTCTGATGTTGCTGACGACTTCATAGATGAGTTCACCCATTTCTTTAAAGCGCTGAAAATGAAGGCGGATGTATATCCTTCCCGATTGATGGAAGGAATAGACATACCGAATTTCGATGAATTTGAGGGCCGGACCGCAGGAGTGATGCGCTCCGATTACCTGGACCAGATGGGAGAGCGAATGGACAGATACCTGTCACGGTACAAATCGGGCCTCGATCCGGGAATTATTGAAAAACGGGATGAGAATAGAAGGAGGATCCTGGATATCCTCAACTCCAATGAGGATGATTGGCAGGATTGGCGATGGCAATTTCGGCATGTTTTTAAAGATATTCAGGGATTAGATACAATTAAAAGGGCAATAAAATTAGGCGAAGAGCATGAAGCATCCATCAGACTGGCTCTGGAGAACCATGTGCCCTTCGGCGTTACTCCCCATTATCTTCATCTAATGGACAAAGAGCCCTCTGACATGGATTATGCTGTTCGCAGGCAGGTCTTTCCTCCGCTCAGCTATGTGGAGAATATGATCGCCCACAGAAAGGACAAGAAGTGGGCCTTCGACTTTATGAGGGAGAGGGACACCTCTCCCATAGATCTGGTAACCCGGCGCTATCCCCGGGTGGCCATTGTTAAGCCCTATGAGTCTTGCCCACAGATCTGCGTCTACTGCCAGCGCAACTGGGAGATCTCTTCTCCTCTCATGGCCTCCGCCCTCGCTCCAATGGAGAAGATCGAGGCGGCAATAGATTGGTTTTATGAGCATGAAGAGATGATGGATGTCCTTCTAACCGGTGGAGACCCTCTGGTGATGGATGACTCGTTGATCGACAGGATCCTGAACAGGCTCTCCCAGATCCCTCACCTGAAGAGCATAAGAGTGGCCAGCAGGACGCCAGCTACTGTCCCCCAGAGGCTCACCGAAGAGCTCTGCGAGATCCTGGGCAGCTACCAGGAGCTGGGAAGGAGAAACCTCTGCCTGGTGACTCATTTCATGCATCCCTATGAGGTGACGCCAGAGACGCTGGCCGCGATAATAAGGGTGAAGAAGACGGGAATTGAGATCTACAACCAGCAGGTCTTCACCTTTGCCAATAGCCGCAAGTTTGAGACATCATCTCTGAGAATTATCCTCAAGCAGATTGGAGTGGATCCCTATTATACCTTTAACATGAAGGGCAAGACGGAGATGGAGGACTATGCCGTTCCCATAGCTCGCATCCTGCAGGAGCGCAAGGAAGAGGCAAGGCTGCTTCCGGGCATATTCCGCACCGATGAGCCGGTATTCAATGTCCCGGGACTGGGCAAGGACCACCTCCGGGCCTGGCAGAACCATGAGCTTATCGGCATTACCTCTGAGGGGAGAAGGGTATACTCCTTCCTTCCCTGGGAGAAGAACATAGCCAAGGTGTTGCCCTACATCTACACGGATGTCTCCATCCACCGATATCTTCAGAGGCTGATCAAAAGAGGCGAGGACCCTGAGGATTATAGAAGCATATGGTATTATTATTAAGCGAATTGTCAAGGGACGTAGCGGAAGCCCGCTAAAAAATGTCGGGACTGGCTACTCTTCCAGCCAGTCGACGATCGCCTCTATTCCCATAAGCGTATCTTCGCAGTGGGCCTGGATGAACTCAGCTGGAAGCTCCTGGTGGGGAGGAATGGTCTCTCCCGCTGCCAGAGATCTGTTGCCGGCAAAATTGATATAGGATATCCGGGCGGAGAGCTCCTCAAGAGGCCTCTCGAACGCTCTGCCTGGCAGCATAGCAACGCCTTTTTCCTGCAGCAGCCTCTCGCAGAGCATGGTGCTGTTCGGCACATTCTTCTTCGCCAGCCTGCGGGAAAAGGGAGAGAAATCCGGAAACATGTAGAATGCACCCTCGGGCTCATGGACCCTGACCCCGGCATCTGCCAGCATTCGGTAACACTTTTGCCCCAGGGTGGAAAGGATGCGGCGGGCGTTCCAGAGGTAGCGCTCGATGGCCATTGACCCCTGGAAGGCCTGCACACCGGCATACTGGATGGGTGCGCTCACCGAGGTGTATGTCTCGCTGGCCACAGCTTCTTTGAGGGCAGAAAGGCCTTTGACGGGGAGATAATCTTTTTCATGAGCATGCAGCCGCAGAGCCTCGACCACCGGTGCAGGCACAGGGAAAGGAGATTGACCCAGTCCGAAGTTGTAGATCTTTTTCCCCTGTCCCTGCAACAGCTTCACCCTCTCATTGATAGCGAGGGTTGGTGATTCGCCCAGGCCGCGAACGTTGATATTCAGGCTGACGTGCTTTTGCAGGTTCATCTTAAGAACTCCTTGGTTTTTAGCATTTTTACGATTTGTTGATCATTAGCTGGCGAGCCATCATTTAAATAGATGGTCTATAGATAAACCCTTAATTCAATTTTGTTCGAGCTAATACGGGTGCGAAATGCTTCCAGGATTCTGCACTTTAGTCCCTATTGCAGTCCCGACCGAAAACTACAAATATCTATAATGATTATATAGATAGATTGCCGTCTCATGAAAGGGTCTGGCGGGCGTACTGTGGGCCAAAACGCAGCCGGCAGTGATCTGCTGAATCTGGCCATTGATTTGCCTCTTCCTGCGAGCAAAAAGAATTCATGCCGCTCTTGGGAGTAGGTAATTGACTCGTGATGCAGATGATGCATGCCGTCGAGGTAATTGCATTCGGTTGTGCGCCTGCGGGATAGAAGGCAGGATGAAAAAGAATTGCGTCCCGTGATTGGCACAGCAATCTGCCTGAGATCTCGCGCCAATACACAGTCGGGACATGAGGCGGCACTAGATCAAGATGATGCCGAAACCGAGATGAAGCCGCACAGTGAGATTTTGTGGGATCCCTGAGGGGATTGTGCGATTCGGTGTTGTGCTACCTCGTGTTCGGCGCCACAGCCAAGATTCAGGCGGATCGGCCACCACCAGGATACCAGTTTCCTCCAATTGAAGTGGGGCGATTCATTTCCGATCCGCCTGAATCTTGATACTATGCTCAGAAGATCTCCCAGCCCTTCTCCTGCTTAGCCCTTTGCCACAGCTTGCAGGGCTTCTCTTATAGCCTCTATCTTGGTGGGCTTCATTATATAGCCGTCCATCCCAGCCGCCAGACACATCTCCTGATCTCCTTTAAGAGCAGATGCAGTTACTGCTATGATCTTCGGGCCTCCCTCAGGCCAGCGACGGCGTATCTCCCTCGCTGCCTCCAGGCCGTCCATCTCCGGCATCTGCACGTCCATGAATACCAAATCGTATCTCTTTTTCTCCAGCGCCTTCAGGGCGTCGATGCCGCTGGACGCTACATCCGCATTATAGCCCAGCTTACTGAGCATCTTCTTTGTGACTATCTGATTGACTACGTTGTCCTCTGCTAGCAGGATATTCAATTCGGAATTAGATCTCTCCAGATCCTTGATCTTCTGCTTCCCGTGTGCGTACAAGTTGTCCGGCTTTGACAGATCTAAGGGTTCGCCGATGATAGGATCTGCCCGAATTGTAAAATGAAATACTGAACCCACCCCAACAGCGCTCTCAACCCACATTCGTCCATTCATCATCTCTGTGAGCTTCTTGCTTATGGCAAGGCCTAATCCTGTGCCGCCGTATTTGCGTGCCGTCGAGGCATCAACCTGGCTGAAAGATCGAAATAGGCGGGACATCTTATCTTCAGGGATTCCTATTCCAGTATCCTTCACCGCAAAATGAATCTCATATCCGCCATCATCCAGATTGGTGCTTGATACAGAGACTGCAATCTCGCCTTGCTCGGTGAACTTCGCTGCATTATTGAGCAGGTTTATCAGGATCTGACAGAGCCTTGTGGGATCTCCCATGATAAATTGGGGGACGTTCTCTTCTATTTTATATGAAAATTTTATTCTTTTATCGCCGACGCTCCCGGATACGAGATCCATAGAGGATTCAATGCAACCCTTAACATCGATTGGCCGGTGCTCCAGCTCTGCCATGTTCGCCTCGATCTTGGTGAGATCGAGGATATTATTGATGATAGAGAGGAGAGTATCCCCGCTGGTGCGGATCATCTCGACGAATTCCCTTTGCGCAGAAGTGAGCTTCTCATCCTTCTCATCCATGAGCAGGTCCGTAAGACCGATAACTGCATTCATTGGCGTCCGGATCTCATGGCTCATGTTGGCCAGGAATTCGGACTTCGCCCGGGTGGCTGATTCAGCCATCTCCTTGGACCTTTGAAGCTCCTCTTCAACACGCTTTCGATCTGTTATATCACGTATCGACTCGATCGCTCCCCAATAATCTCCATTTGAGTCATAGAGCGCAGATGCGCTTCCCAGGAGGTATGCCTTGCCTTTTCCCTGCAGGGGCATGTAGGCCTCGCCCACCAGCGAGCCATCCTCCGTATCTCTTTTTATGTAATCATATTCCTTTTCAAATTTTGGATCAATTCTTTTTACCATATCTATCAGTATAGGCCTTCGTTCTCCGTAAAATGGCTGAGAATATTCATAGTCTCCCTTGCCCAGGATCGACTCGGCATTAACCCCGGTCATCTTCTCAATGGCCCGGTTCCAGGAAATCACCTTGCCCTTTTTATCGACCACAAATGTGGCATCAGGCAGAAATTCGATGATATCCGCCAGCCGACGCTCAGACTCCTTCAGAGCTCGCTCTGCGCTCTTGCGAGCGCTGATATCTATCAGCACATGGACTACCCCGGTGATCTTGCCATCTGCATCCTTGAGAGGACTGCTACGAGAGATCCAGGTCCTCCCGTCCGGAGTGATCAGATCGCCCTCCTGGGATGCGCCCATATTGATAGCTTGTGCCACGGTGCAGCCTGAACAGGGCTCACTGCGACCGAATATCGCCTCATAACAACGAGCGCCACGCATTTCATTAGCGGGGAGGCCGCTGGACTCTTGCAGGTTATCATTGATCCATATTAGTCGCATAAAAGGATCAAGATACTCGACAACGACATTCTTCAATCCGCCCAGAATTGCCGCCTTCTCCTGCTCTGATTCGCGCAATGACTTCTCTACGCGCTTGCGTTCTTCAATCTCGGTAAGCGTTGTGGTGAGCAGTTGATTCCTCTCATCGAAGACTATCTTCTGGCGAACGAGCATCAGCCCCATGACCAGCCCTACGCAGGCTGCTATTATGGATTGGTTGACTGCTTGGGAGTATTCATATCCCCAGATGAGAATAGAGAATGTGGCACCAATTCCCAGGTATGGCAGGTAGGCCATAAGTGGGGATTTGCTGTAGATTCTTCGGCTTAAAAATTTTAATGGATCAAAGGGATAAGGATTTGCCTGTAGCAGTCCTGCCAATGCTATAAACAGGTTGCATGAGATCCAGATCGTGTCCAGATGGCTGCCTGAGATGTAAGTCCCTTTTTGTGTCTGGATGCAGAACACCGCATCTGCGACCAGTACTGAAGCCATTCCAGCAGCCAGAAAAAGGGCAGGGGTAATGGTTGGAGCGTCAAGCTTACTTAAGAGCAGTCGGATAAGGGCAACGAACAGGACGATATCCATCATAGAATAGGCTAAAGAAATCGTCAGTTCCAAAGTGATCGTATTCAATGATGATACTATAGGGGCAAAGTAGAAGATCCAAAATACCAGAGCAGCTGATATTATTACAATTGCCGAATCCAGAATGACCCCGAGCCTCTCCCGAGGAGAAAGAGGGGCATTGGGCAACAGAAAGATGCCTGCTGCAAAGAGAGGATAGAACATCAGATAGCCGATGTCTGACACAGATGGGAATGGATCTTCCTGCAAAACGACCTCTATAAATGCCCAGGTTCCCTCTGCAAAAGACTCGAAAAGCATGGCAACAGCCATTATCAACCAGGCACTCTTGGCCCTCCCTTCCATATTCTTTGCCGCATATAATAAACATAGAACGGCGACTATTGCGCTTGAGGTGAGAAGAAAATCATTCATGAGAAGGATCGACCTTTTATCCTCTATCACCTCCATTAGAATAGTCTGAAATAACAAAATAAGGATAGATATGATGGCCGCTGGGATAAATATTGGAGCCTGTAAGCGATTTGCAGATCTTATTATTTTAACCACAATCCACCTGATCACTATCGGCATTAGTGAAGCATCTAAAGGAAAAAAAGCTTTCGGTGGAATATAATCAAT
>WOYM01000045.1 GCA_011620785.1 Methanothrix sp.
GTTTTATGAAGCGTATTGCTCATTTCTCTTCAGATTCTTCCCTTCCAAGCCTTTCAGCATACTTCAGATAGCTGCAGACCGGGCTTCCAATTGGGACGATCCTTCCCTGAACAGTGCCATCGATAACCATCAGCTCCGCCACCGAGGGAGCGGACATCCTGGGCTGGGAGGTGCTCCCGGGACAGATGAGAAGCCTCCTTCCCTTCTCTATGAGTGGACGGTGAATATGCCCGAATACCAGAACCTCGCAGTTCATCTCCCTGGCCATCATCTCTGCCCCTACCAGATCGGAACCATGTGAAGCCATGTGCACGAGGCCTATCTTCACCCCCTCCACATCTATCACCTCTCTTTTCGGCAGGAGCCTCTTGAGCTGGGGCGAGTCGGAGTTTCCCCTCACCGCCACCAGCCTTCCCAGATCCTTCAGAGCGGAATAGGCCTGGACTGAGACAAAATCGCCGGCATGAAGGATGATGTCCGCCTTGCTCGCTAATGCGACCACTGCTTTTGGTAGCCTGTCATCCTCCATCAGATGGGTATCTGAGAGAGCTATTATCCTGGTCATTTTTTATCACATCATCCTTGAAAAAGTGCAGCCGAGGCAGCTACAGCCCTTGGGCTCAGACGTGCATCCGCCTCATGCCGGCCTCTGCTATGCCCAGAAACTCCGCGCCCACGGCCACCACGCTGTTGGTGAATATGGAGGCGTTGATCTCAAAGATGGGATACCTGAATTTGGTGTAATCGGACATCAGCCAGGTGGTAGAGGACGTGTCACCGCTGAAGAGACTGCGGTACTCCTTTTTTACCGGTACTACTGCTATATCCTTGCTCCTTTTGCACTTGCTCAGGATGGAGACCTGTCTGGATGAAGGATTGGCAGTTATGGGCATCACATCAGCTCCCTTGCTCAGGGCCAATGTTGTCCCTTCCAGGGCTTCGTAGGTGTTGCCTGTTCCGGTTATTGGTATGTACACATCGCCTATCTGAAAGCTCGGGGTATTGAAATCCCTCTCCCAATAGCTGATCTTGTTCAGATGGGTGAACCTCATCTCAAAGGCCCTTGCCACCAGACCGGATCTGCCCACTCCTCCAATTATGTATCTTCCGCTGCGGGGAAGGAGCCTGATCAACCAGTTCTCCAGGTGCTCAGGATCCATGCGGGAGATGAGGCTGGCATTCTCCATCAGGTCTATGATTATGGATCGATACTCCGGACAGTTAGGATCGCAGATCCCCTTGAGCCGGCACTGAATATCCGCGAAAAGGGCATTCAAAAAGGCCAGGACCTCCAGCTCGAACTCCGTGCCAAGAGGAGAGAGCCTGGAACGCATATCCTTGTCCGTGGCATGCTTCGTCCTGGCTTCGATCACCAGAACGTCCCCTTTCTCATACTCGCTCACCATCTTGTAAGCGGTTCCCTCTTTATTGGCAGTAATGAGCTTGATGTCCCCGCCGCGAGTGATAAAGTCGCTTATATATTTATTTACTGACTGCGTCTCTCCTGAGCCTGATATGGCAATGCCGAGGTTCATTCCCTTGCGGTAGTGCCTCTGAACTGGGTCCTCCAGGGTAAAAGGAAAAACGTTCTCAAAATGGTTCTGGATGAGCTGCATGAAGCTGTAGAGGGCAAGAGCGGATCGTCCCGCTGCAAGGCCGTAGACGAACTTGCTCTCCGGGATGGGCTTGAGAAAGTCCACCATGGACTCGGAGAACGCAGCTACGCTTGGCATATCCAGATCCAGCAGCTTCTCCAGGAAGCTGCACTGCAAGTTTGTGGATTCGCGGAAGGTTTCTATCAGGCCTGACATAGTGGCTCATTTTATGGCCCGGCAGAGATAAGCCTTCTGGGACAGCCCAATACCATCAGGTGACAATCTCTTCCAGCAGACCGAGTTCATTGGCTCGCTTTATCTCCTGGGCGATGCGCCTGCCGTTTGATAGTCCCGGCTCAACGAAATCGGAGTAGGGCGAGCCACTGATATAGAGGTTGGTTCCGGCGACGATTCTGGCAGATATCTCAAAGACCTTGAACTCCAGCTCGTCGGTGACAATGGTCTCCAGGCTGAAAGCGCCGATCATCCCTCCGAATAGATCCAGGCTGGTTTCTACAACCCTCTCCCCCAGCTCAAAGGCCCTGGGCAGGAGAGACTCGCGAAGCACCAGTGGAAGGTTTCCGGTTACCACGAAGCTGGGATAGATGCCCGCATCCGCCAGCTCCTTCATACTGCCGATGCGGAATATCTCATCGGCATTCGACTCCACTCGCCGGTCTATGCCCAGCATCTCCAGCGACCCCTTGCTCAGCCTGTATCCGTCCGGCTTTATGGGCGAGTAGAAGAAATGGATGTAGTACCTGGTGCCCAGGATGAACTCCTGGATGGTGTACTTTTCCTGGCTGCTCATCTTGCTCTGGAGCTCCTCTTTGGTCTTGGCAATGAAAAAGCCCCGACCGCCTTTGGCGCCGTGATACTTAACAATGACCGGGCGGTCGATGTCATCTGCTTTCTCAAACCTCATGGGTACGTTGACTCCGGCCTTCAGCATCCACTCCCTCTCCATCTCTCTGTCGCTCTCCCAGGCCAGAACGCTACGGTTGCCGAAGGTGGGAACAGCCAGGGACTCGAACCGTTCGATCCCCAAATATTCGACCAGTGATCCATGGGGAATTACAATGGCGCTATCTGCCACGAGATCGTCGGCATAATCCAGCAGAGCCTTATAACTCTCAACGCAGACAAATTTATCTGGCTTAGCTAGTGGAAATGCATCATAGAACCGAGGCGGCTGGCCGATGCAGATGCCCAGGGTCTTGAATCCCTCCCGACGGGCGCCATGAAAGATTTGCAGGCTGCTGTGCGAGCAGATGGTGGCAATAGTGATATTTTTCTTATCGTATCCCTTCAAAATCTCCGAAATCTCCTCTTTTGAAATCATGGTGATATCCCTTTGAATTATGGCCTTTGAAATAGTAGGGTTGGCTCAAAGGTAGATAAGCCCTTCGGAGAGGCTGAGTTTCGCAGAAGGGGCTGCCTGGGCATGAAGGATTGGAGCACAAATAAGGATTTCAGATAAGTATAACTAGTGCCGTAAATATTACTAAATAGTTTAAAATAAACAGTGTACCTGGAACGAAAAGCGATCTACAGAGCTTATCGGCATGCATAAACGGTGGGGAAGTTCAAAATGGATTGGCTCATGTTGGCATTCCTGGGGACGGTATTTTTTTCCGGCGCAGGAGTGCTCGACAAGCTTCTGTTGAAAAATTACACATATGATTCCAAGGCCTATATAGTCTGCCAGGCATTTGTCCAGCTGATATTCATCATCCCGGTTATGCTATTTGCAGGAGTCAAATTCACATACCCTGAATCCCTTATCGCTCTGTTACTTGGTTGCTTGCAGATATTTCCCACCTTCTTTTACATGAAAGCCCTGCAGATCGAAGAGGCTTCAAAGGTCTCCGCGATGGAATATGCATATCCTGTATTTGTATTAATTGGCTCCATCTTCCTCTTCGGCGAGATCTTAAGCCTAAAATGCTATGCAGGCGGTCTTTTTCTTATAATCGGCACCCTTTTTTTATCTTATAAAAGGGACCGAGGAATCGGCAGGGCTTCAATTGGCATCTATCCGAAGATCAAAGGCAGCATCAAGGGCTTATCCCCATCGATCAGGCCATTTATGTTATTTTGGATCCTTACCGCTGCGTATTATCTCTCCCTAAAATATCTCCTGTATTCGATCGATGAGTGGAGCCTTTACATCTGGTCATCGCTTGGCACTATGATAGTGGTAATGCCTCTCATGGCCGCGCGCTCCATTCGCGAAGAGGTTTTTGGCTTCTTTGGCCGGGGAAGCTTTGCCATAGGAGCATTGATCTCAGAGGAGGCCTTCCAGTTTCTCGGGCTGATCTTCTCCATCTTCGCCTATGCTATTGGATCAGTCACCCTGGTATCCAGCGTAGGAGCCCTCCAGCCCATCCTGACGGTGATGCTGATCATGATCCTCGGTGCCCTAGCGCCAAGGCTGGCCAAAGAGCTGAATGAGAGGACGGACAGATCGTCGCTGATGCATAAGGGCGCCGCTTTCATGATGGTAATAGTGGGAGTATACTTCGTGAGCTGAATCCCTGCCAGAAAAAAAAGTCCAACTGCAAAGCAGCGGCAGGATCTGCTCTAGAAACGTCCCGCCCTACTTGGGTGGGATCACGTAGTTCCAGCGCCAGATCTTGAAGCTCACCGCAATTATCCCCAGGAATATAACCAGTACCAACAAAGCCTGAAGCCACTCCACGATAGTAATTGCATCCATACCTACACCATTTGAGTGCCTTCTCTTTTATCTGATAAAGGTTTTGGATGCAAAAGATGATATGGGGTGAGGTTATCATTCCGGGAGAAACGCTAAGAGGCCTGTTATGCTCAATGTGACCTTCCTCGGGACCGCCGGATCGCTACCCACTCCGGAGAGGAATCCTTCAGCCATACTAATCAACCGCGAAGGGGAAATGCTCCTTTTCGACTGCGGAGAGGGAACGCAAAGGCAGATGATGCGCGCCAGAACCGGCATGATGCGCTTGAACTATATCTTTTTAACCCATCTTCATGCCGATCATATCCTGGGCATTCCCGGTCTCCTGGAGACCATGGCCTTTCAGGGAAGAGTTGAGCCCATAACCATAGCCGGACCTATACATACCGCCCGGCTGGTGGAGTGCTTCAAGTCGGTATGCTACTTCTCCCGCAACTTCGAGGTCATCGCCCTGGAGCTATCGCCGGAGGACGTGGTGAAGATGAAGGGATATCAGGTGAGGGCCATAGAGACCCGTCACAGCGTGCCCAGCCTGGGCTACATCCTGGAGGAGGATCAGCGTCTCGGCAGATTCGACCGTGATGCTGCTCTCTCCCTGGGCGTTCCTCCAGGGCCTTTATTTGGCAGGCTGCAGCATGGCCATGAGGTGGCGGTAGAGGGAAGAGTGGTTCAGCCTCAGCAGGTTATGGGGCCGTCAAGGCCGGGCAGAAAGGTTGTATACACCGGGGATACCAGGCCCTGCCGGTCGGTGGAGGATGCCGGCCGGGGAGCCGATCTCCTGATCCATGACTCTGCTCTGGCCAGCGATATGATAGAATGGGCGATGGAGACAAAACACAGCACGGCAAAAGAGGCGGCAGAGCTGGCCAGGCGCGCTGGGGTCAGACACCTGATCCTGACCCATATAAGCTCCCGTTACTCTGAGGACAGCTCCCAGCTATTGAATGAGGCGAGGCTCATCTTTGAGAAAACGGATGTAGCAGAGGACCTGATGTCCCTGGAGATAAGGTTCAAGGATGAGTCAACTACCCCGCCCTGAAGGACGGGGCTTGCGACTACGATGATGTTGTGTC
>WOYM01000022.1:0-11902 GCA_011620785.1 Methanothrix sp.
TCCTTTATTACTATGCAATAGAATTCTCTCTCAAATACGCAATCCATGCCAATCCCACCATTGCAATTTCTATTAAATATACAAATTCCACCACATCTCTCTCATAGACCTTTCGCTTTATATTTCTTAGTACTGCAATCGCTAGATGCGTAGTATCATATATCTTATCATAGGGCTGTTCCAGACTCCCATCATCGTTCACCTTTGCGAATGCCTCAACATTGAGCCCCTTTCGCATGGGAAGAATAAAGTCAATTGCATACGGGATGAAAAGCAGAATCGCAATCTTTTCCATGTCTCCTAAAATAGCCACGCAGGCGACTAGAGCGCCCACGGAGTACGTCAGCGTGTCGCCAGGAAACACCTTCGCGGGATACCAGTTGAAGTAGAGAAATGCCAGCAGAGCGCCCACCATAACCAGGGCAAGAACAGACGCATCCGATTTGCCATTCTGCAGCCCGACATAGCCAAGTACTAATAATATTATCACACCCATCCCGGCCTCAAGCCCGTTATACCCCCCCAGCAGGTTGTAGGCGTTCGAAGCTCCGACTATTCCGATGGGAATTATCAAGAGCGGATAGAGGATACCCCAATCTATTGTGCCCACGATCGGCAGGTTCATGGTGGAGTGCCCTGAGTTCACGACCATCATCGGCAAGGCCGCAAATAGAGTGAATATCGGCTTCTGCCACTGCCTTAGCCCCTTCTTCCAGCCCAAGAGGTCATCCAGCATCCCGATTATGCAGGTCATGAGCACGGTGCAGAGAACAGCCAGGATATCGATGTATTTCGGATTGTGCAAGTAGAAAGTCATAAGGCATATATAGACTAGCATCCCTAGCACAAAGCCTAAGACGACGCAGATCCCGCCCATCTCAGCAACTTTTGGCTTACCTGGCTTGTTCATATCGTAACCATGGAGGCCGATCTCCAGCGCTTTGCGGATCCACTTATGTGTACTAATCAAAGTGGTTAAAAAGCTGATCAGCACGCACAGATAGATCAAAAATTCCATAATATCAGGGCATCCATTTTCGGCGACATATCAACATTCATCTCTGCTTATCATCAAATCAATTCCGTGCCGACGCGCGTTTTGCCGTATCACCACATGTTTTGCAGCTTATCTGGATCTTCTTTTACTATGATCCAGAAATGAATCTCATATTCAGAGCCAGTTTGCCTGTCAACAACAGCCGATTTAGCTGATTCTCCAGTCCCATTTATCTCAGGTCCCGAAGATAATACCTTCACAGAGACCTTCTTAAAAGCATAACGA
Organism: Methanothrix sp.; assembly: GCA_011620785.1. Taxonomy (GTDB): domain Archaea; phylum Halobacteriota; class Methanosarcinia; order Methanotrichales; family Methanotrichaceae; genus Methanothrix. The sequence continues at coordinate 1,283 of WOYM01000022.1, forward strand.
TAGATAGTACTAGAGTTCTTGTACCGAATATCGATGTTGCCTCTGTCATTGACTATATTCCAGTCATCGCGACATACTGTATAGCCGAGGTTGGAGAATGATTTTCCATTCGATGGCACAATATCTTCTTGGACCCCATCTGAGATTACGGCAAGAAAGCTGGCATTGTATGATTCCTTTTGTTTTGGATCAAAGATCAACAGTTCAACACTATCAGTGATCTGACTTTTAATGGGCAATACGAACTTGTCAGGCAAATTTACATCCATCCGATTTGTCATGTTATCTAATATCAATGAATAGCCATTAGGTGAGGTTAACACCTTCATCCGACTAAATCCGTAGCCTTGGCTTGATATTGTGCCCAATGCCGCGTTATATTTCATATTGTATTGGCTCACGACAGGATCTGTCATTTTTACCAGGCTTGAGTTTTTGGGAGTCATGCTTACATTTATCGTCTTGAAACTGGAGGGCCCAAGAGAGAAGAAACCAGACTCTATTTCATGGCCATCATAGGTTACTTTATAATCATAGGCTGTCTGCTTTTTCCCATGCGATAATGTGAATGCAAAATCGATATCGTCGCCTATTTTGATCACATGGGGAAGCGTATCAAGGTCTTCAAAATAAAGTTCTGTGATTTCTTCTTCGGTCGTATGGCTCGTTAGTACCAGCGCTCCGATAATTATTATTCCCAAGATACAGGCGGCAGCGATCGCATACACAATAGTTCTTTCTGTACCCTCCATGATGTTTCTGTTTATAACAAGTTACATATAAAAATTTTGATCAGACTATCCCGTGAAGGGGATTTTCTGGAGGCAACCATTCAATTTTAACGCAAATCGAGCTTCCTTAGACTTCCTACTAACTCGCCCAAAGTTTTTATATACAACCGACCGCATAAGTGCATAAGTGAGAGAGGATGTGCTGATATGAGCAAGCCAAAAAAAACTCCAATACAAAATCCATTGGCTGTGTTGAGGGTGGAGTTCGACGATTGGGCAATTCTTTTTGATCCCGATAGAGCAATGGCCATGGGGATTAATCCTACTGGTGTTGCTGTTTGGAAAATGATAGACGGCCAAAATGAGATTGAAGACATTGTCAAAGAGATCGAGGAGATGTTCTCCGATGTTTCCATTTCCGCAGAGAAGGAGATATCTGACTTCATAGATGAACTTTACAAGAATGGATTTATTGGTTACAGTTTGAATGGCGAAGCTCAATGACCAACCTTTCTGCTTTAAAGATGTCGATGCTGCCAAAGGTGATGAGATCACCAAGGACCGTTCATTTGGAAATAAGCTCGAAGTGCAACCTTAGATGCCTCTATTGCTATTACTTTGATAACCCCGCGGTTGAATATGCTGACTTGCCCACTGAGCAATGGCTCAAATTCTTCGCCGAGCTTGGAAGCATGGCGGTAATGAATGTTTCTTTGGCCGGTGGGGAACCTTTGCTTCGACCAGATATTACAGATTTGATTGAGGGGATAATTCGGAACAAAATGAGGTTTTCCATACTTTCCAATGGCACGCTCATTGATGATCATATAGCAGAGTACATCGCTGGGACTCGTAGATGCGATTTTGTGCAAGTATCAATAGACGGAGCTTCTCCGGAGGTCCATGATTCCTGCAGAGGAAAAGGCTCCTTTATGAAGGTAATTAAGGGCATAAAGACGCTTCAGCGATATGATGTACCTGTAGCTGTTAGAGTCACATTGCACCATCACAACGTCCGTGATATTGCAAATATTGCCAGCTTTCTTCTGAATGAGTTAGACATCTGTAGTTTTGGCACAAATTCGGCAGGTTATTTAGGATCTTGTCGAAAAAATGCAGGCGAGGTTTTATTGACAAAAGAGGATCGGCAGAAAGCCATGCATGATTTGCTCATTCTATCTCAAAAGTACCCAGGTCGGATCAATGCCACCGCAGGTCCTCTATATGAGGCTAAGCACTGGCAAGAAATGGAGGTGGCACGACAGAATCACGATCCAGCCTTCTCCAATGGAGGACGTCTCACTGGATGCGGTTGTCCTTTTAACGAAATAAGCGTTCGGGCAGACGGCATGATCAATCCCTGCTCGATGTTGGCGCATATGGTGCTGGGAAGGATCAATAAGGACTCGTTATCGGAAGTGTGGCTTAACAATCCGGAATTGAACCGTTTAAGAATGCGCCGAAATATACCCCTAAACGAATTTGAATTTTGCAGAGGCTGCAACTACGTGCCATATTGCACAGGCAATTGTCCCGGCATGGCATTTACTCTGACTGACGATATTAATCACCCAAGCCCTGATGCCTGTCTGAGAAAATTCCTGGCAGAAGGCGGAAATATACCATGAACGACGCTGACTGCAAATCCACAGAGGTGACTCCACAACTCAGATCGATTTATTTTTACCTTACAGAGGGCTGCAACCTTGCCTGCAAACATTGCTGGATAGCACCCAAGTTTGATAATTGTGGAATTATGCCGACAATTCCAGTCGATCTTTTCCAGAAAGTGATAGATGAAGCGTTGCCTTTGGGTCTCAGAGAGGTAAAGCTTACTGGAGGAGAGCCGCTAATGCATCCAAGGTTTGGAGAACTCTTGGAGATAGTCAGGCGAAAGAATCTGGGAGTGACAATAGAGACCAATGGTCTGTTATGCACTCCAGAAGTTGCGGCTGATATTGCCAGATTGCCCAGAAGATTTGTCTCCGTGAGCATAGATGGATCCGATATGGCAACGCACGAATGGCTGCGTGGGGTTCCGGGCTGCTTTGAAAAAGCGAAAGATGCAATAAATAACCTTGTGAAGGCGGGTGTGCAGCCGCAGATTATAACAACACTGGTCCGCAGAAATGCAGGCCAGATCGATGAAATAGTCAGAATGGCGGAGCATTTGGGTGCTTCATCGGTTAAGTTCAATATCGTCATGCCAACGGGCCGCGGCGAAAAATTGAATGAGACCGCTGAAACGCTGAGCATAGAAGAGCTGATATGTATCGGCGAGTATGTACAGAAGGATTTGCAGGCGAAGACCAGTTTGCAGGTTCTTTTCGATATTCCCTACGCGTTTCGTTCTTTAAGCAGCATCGCCTGCGGTGCATGTGGGCGGTGCAATATTCTTAATATCATTGGTGTGATAGCCAGTGGAGAGTACGCAGTCTGCGGAATAGGGTATCAGGTTAAGGATCTCGTATTCGGCTTGGCGGGCAAAGATTGCCTGGAGCAGATATGGAAAGAGAACAAAGTTCTAAACTCCCTTCGGTCTGGAATCCCGGATAAACTTGAGGGCATTTGCTCCAAATGCGTTATGAATTCCGCCTGTCTAGGTTCTTGCATAGCGCAAAACTTTTATAGAACCAATAATATATGGTCCGCATTCTGGTTTTGCGATATGGCATACAGTGAGGGTCTATTTCCAAAAACAAGAATTCGCTAGATAAAATATTAATACAACAGCCGAAATCTATTTAGGCCAAAATAGATGTTTATTTGTTGCTGCAACTAAAAAATTATTCGAGAATGAGACGGAGGGAATGGAGTGACTGAAGATTTTCTAAAACCGAGATATGAACCACCCGCTATTATCTATTTGGGTAACATGGCCAAAGGAAGTGGGCAACCACCAGTTGATTGCACCGCTGGCCCCAGTGCCACAAACGATTGCTCAGCCGGAGGCAATGCCACAAACGATTGCACCGCGGGCACCAGTGCCGTGCAGTCTTGCACAGATGGCGTCGCTGCTAGTGTGGTTACTTGCTCCGGCGGCAGCCTAAGAGTGTGAAGTGGAAGGACTGTATGCCTGGGACTCTAAGCAACCCTGGTCACGATTTAAGCATTCGTGATCGGGGCTTAGGTCTAGTTTTAGCTGATGGCAACGAATGGCTGTTTGTAGGCGAAGATGCATCAGCATCGGCAATAATCTCTAAATTAAGGATGATACTGCAGATTGAGTCTTTGATGGATCCAAGCAGCAAAATATCGGTAGGAACCCCCAGAAAAATAGATAACTGCGACCCTATTGCAGTAGAGAGCCTGCAGTTATCAGGCACCTACATTCAGATGATGAAGATCATCCATCGAGATGTTTTGGCTCGAGGTGGACTGTTTTTGCATGGAGCATTGGCGGAGAAAAATGGATACGGTGTAATTCTAGCGGGGCATTCTGGTGTGGGTAAGACCACCGCGAGCATTCGGCTACCCGGCCCATGGCGTTCGTTGTCCGACGATATGACTCTGGTTGCACGTGATGGCCAAGGCAGATACTGGGGTCATCCCTGGCCCACCTGGAGCTTCTTCTGGGAACGCAGCAATTCCGGTCGTAAGTGGGATGTAAGTTATGCGGTACCATTGAAGGGCCTATTCTTCTTGGCTCAGGCATATGAGGACAAGGCCGAGCGTATTGGCGCAGGCCAGGCTGCCTGTATGCTATTGGAAACTGCTCAACAAGCCACTTCAGGTCGATTGGATGATAAAAGCAGTGATGGAGTTCTGACTGCCATGAACTTGAAGTTATTTAACAATGCATGCATTATGGCAAAGAGCATGAAATCCTTCATCCTAAACGTTAGCCTTAATGGACAATTTTGGACTGAAATAGATCTTGCCTTGAATTCTGAGATATGAAATCTAAAATAGATAAAAACCTGATAATTAAATCCTCAAATCCATTTGAAAGATCCTCGGGCTCTGTCCGCTATTGCGCTTATAATGGGAGAAGCATGCATCCGACGCTCTTTGAGGCGGATATCCTCGAGATTGAGCCGCCCAGCCGGATTCGTGTGGGTGATGTAATTCTCTTTGTCTCTGAGGATAATCTTGTTATTCACCGGGTTGTCGGCATTACCTCAGAGGGTATTAGCACACGTGGCGATAATAATAATGACGATGATCCTGGAATTGTCGCTCCGGAAATGATAGTTGGAATTGTAGTTTCCGCCTGGAGAGGGCAGATGCGTCGGCGAATATATGGAGGACGGATTGGTCGGACCTATCAGTTCTTTCTATGCGGACAGCTAAGACTATACAGAGAATGCCGCTCATCTCTGGCTCATTTATACAGAGCTGCCAGCAAGTTGGGTTTGCCGCGTTTAATAAATCGCTTTTGCAGGCCCAGAATAGTCCAGTTCAATATAAATGGCAATACAGATTTTAGTCTAATGCTTGGCGGCCACATTATCGGCCATTATTGTCAGTCCAGCAATTGCTGGCAGATTCATCCCCCATTTCGGCTCTTAGTAGACGAAGCTGTGCTTCCCAAGCCTCTGATCGATCTCTCTTTGCAGGGAAGAAGGCGAAGCTATTTTACCTTGCGCTGAGATGAAAGTAGAGTGAACCGGAATAATGCACTGCAATTGAAATATGTCCTGGGGCTTGTATGGCAAAGTGCTCCAGGCTGGACCCTTGCAGGCGGTTTATTGATCTTGATAACGGGCATATTGCCTTTGGTTACACTCTACTTGATGAAGCTAATTGTGGACTTTGTAAATGCGGGTGCTACATCAACAGGCAAAGGGGATTTTGGAGGAATTCTGATACTGATCGCCCTCACTGGGATTGTGGCTTTGCTCACTTTGATCAGCCAATCGGCTTCAAGGATCGTCAGTGAGGCTCAGTCTGCAATAGTCTCAGATCATGTCCAGGAGGTCCTCCATGCCAAGTCTATAGAAGTGGACCTGGAATATTACGAGGACTCCGAGTATTATGAAACATTTCATATAGCACAGGGGCAAGCACCTTTTCGGCCTACGGCAATTATCAATGGACTTTTCCAATCAGGCCGAAGCTTCATCACGCTTGTAACCATGGCCGCATTGCTCTTATCTTTTAATTGGATCGCAGCCTTAATTCTCGGGTTTGCAGTCTTGCCGGCTGTTTTTGTCCAGTATAGATACTCCAGAAAAAACTACCGCATGCAAAGCAGTATAACCCCTAAAGAGAGACGAGCAATGTACCTTCATTCGTTGCTTACCAGCACAAACTATGCCAAGGACATCAGACTGTTAGGTTTAGGCCAACTATTCATAAGCAGATATCGTGACCTTCGAGAACAGATCCGAAAGGAACGCCTATCTTTGGCCTTCAGAGGATCAGCTGAAGAATTCGCATCCAAAGCAATTGCTCTGGTGGTTGTCTTTGGAGCATTTGCGTTCATAGCCCAACAGGCCTTCGACGGCATCATTACCATAGGCGACATGCTGATGTATTTCGGGGCGATCCAGCAGGGTCAATCCTTTCTCAATAGTTTCCTCAGCAGCTTAGTGAGTCTCTACGAAAATAATCTCTTCTTGACTGCGCTTTATCAGTTTCTTGACCTGAAGCCGAAGGTTGCACAACCGTCAAATCCCATATCGTTCCCAAAGCCGATAAAGAGCGGAATTTGCTTTGAGCATGTAGGATTCAGCTATCCTAATACGAATGCGATGGTTTTAAAGGATATTAATCTTGAAATTCGTCCCGGCCAAATAGTGGCTCTGGTGGGTGAGAATGGCTCGGGGAAGACAACACTTATAAAGCTCCTGTGCAGGCTCTACGACCCCCAAGAAGGCACCATCAAAATAGACGGAATTGACCTTCGAAATTTCAGAACACACGATTTGAGGCAGGAAATAAGCGCAGTCTTGCAGGATTACGCCAATTACCATTTTAGGGCCCGAGAAAACATCTGGCTGGGAAATGTGGATATGCCTGAGGATATGGACCATATAGTCCAGGCGGCTGAATGCTCAGGCATAGACGAGGCAATAAAACACCTGGCTAAAGGTTATGATACATTTCTGGGAAGAGTTTTCGAAAAGGACGGGGCTGAGCTCAGCATCGGTGAGTGGCAAAAAGTTGCTTTGGCCAGGGCCTTTTTTCGCGACTCCCAGGTGATCATCCTTGATGAGCCGACAAGCTCATTAGATGCTAAGGCTGAGGAGAATGTATTCAACAGATTTAAGCAGCTAGCTGCTGGCAAGATGGCTATCATAATCAGTCACAGACTCTCCTCGGTGACAATGGCGGATCGCATATATTATATCAAAGAAGGCCGAGTTACAGAGCAGGGAACTCATCAGGATCTGATGGATCAAGACAATGAGTATGCGCAACTATTTAAAATTCAGGCTAAACACTATAGGCAATGATTATGGACAGGGATACTAAAGGCATTTATGTGGAAGATGAGGTTAAAATCCTTCTAAGCTGCTCAGGGGCGCATATAGAGACGAAAAGAGCAGAAAAGATAAATGATCTTCTACATAAAGACATAAATTGGGATGTGCTTTTGGATATCGCCCAACAGGAAAAAATGTTGCCGCTTCTTTACAGAAACCTCGTCTTGATATCACCAAAGAAAGTCCCTGCAGCCGTTATGACGCGCCTTAGAAATGCATACCTCTTAAACTCCAGCAGAAACTTGTTGCTCACACGAGAGCTGCTATTCCTTATTGAGAATTTCGACGCAAAAGGTATACCGATAATGCCCTTCAAGGGACCAGTTCTGGCAGAGCAGGTCTACGGTGATATAGCCCTTAGATCCTTTATAGATCTCGACCTCCTGATACCTGAGAGCGAATATGCCAGAGCAGAAGAACTCCTCCAATCCCTGGGGTATTTGAATGATTTAAAATTGACTCCAGCACAGAATGCGGCATTTTTGAAATCCGAGCATCATCATCATTTTAGCAATAGCAAAACAGGCACATCAGTGGAGCTCCATTGGAGAATATCCACAAGCCTATTCTCCCTGCAACCTGACCTCTCTGGGGCCTGGAATCGAGCTGGAATCACGACTGTGCTGGACAAAAAGGTGCCATGTTTTTCTCCGGAAGATACGCTTTTGATATTGTGTGAACATGGAGCAAGACACCAATGGTCACAGCTGTCGTGGGTGTATGATGTTGCAGGAATGGTTGAGACAAAGAAGATAAATCTGTCCACCCTCATAGAACAAGTCAAAAGAAATGGAAAAGAGCGCCCACTTCTTCTAGGACTGCTTCTAGCCAGTGATCTTCTAGATACGGATCTTTCTCCTGAGATTTATTGGATGGCGAAGGGGGATAAAACAGTAAGAGCAAACGCTGAACAGGTGAAAAAGGATTTGGCTGCAAGAGCTTCGTTTAGAGGAAGCACTGAGCTTGATGCATCAGAACGTATGAACGAATTAGATTTCTATTCTAATTTAATGAGCAAGCACCAATTGCTCAGGACTCTTCCTAGAGCTTTTACTCCTAGAACAAAAGACGTGAATATAGCCTCGTTGCCAGAAGCTTTGTTTCCTCTATACTATATAGTTAGGCCACTTCGGCTATTAAAGACCCACAGGAAAAGCATTCGAAAGTGGTTGCTCAAGTGACTCAATGATGGAATGCAAAGCAATTATGAAAAAGATTAAGTTCATTGAGGGCCGAGTAGCAACAGATGGCAGAATTAAGAGACCTTTCTGTGATAGTCGCCTTCGTTGTGATTTCTGCAGTCTTTATTATCGTTCTTCCTCTGAATGAGACGCCGCTGAGGGCAGTTCTGGGATTTATACTGGTCCTATTTGTGCCAGGATATGTATTTATATCTTCATTGGCATCGCTTTGAACTATACGCCCTGGGGAATCAGGCTGAAACCGATACTCTTTTCAATTTCTGCCTTCACATTAGCCTTTACTGCGATCAGTGCGTATAGACGGGTCCAAATTGCTACCAAAAGCAAATCTGTTTGATGGCATGAATCGATTCGCCTCAGGAAAAAGCTCCTTTCGGGAAGCCAAAAACATATGTCCCTCTATGATAAATCAGATCATAACTATCTTCGGGATAGCTCATATTCACAACGGGATAAACCTGACTGAATTCGGCAAAAGGCGGCACATATCCCGGCCTGGAGATTGATACACTGGATATGTAGATTAAATAACGGGTCTGTCCGAAGCCGCCGAGTGCGCCGGTCACATCCAGGCTGCCCGGATTGGCAATGATTTTCGGTATCAAGTCCCTATCGAAGGGAGACGCTCCCGGCCCCATGCGAGGGTTTGCGACCCTAATGCCGGCGAGCGAGTAGACCCAGGCACCGGTCTCGTCCAGGTTGATACAGACCGCATCAGACAAATTCTGTCCAGATAGCCATATGATCGCATCATAGTCCTCCTCCGGCATCCCCCAGGCTCCTGCATAGCTGCAGAAGATGGTGAGCATGGAGACAGACCCTATGGCAATCAGCATCATCAGGAAGGCTGCCTTCATCCTTGTGTCGCCTCCATCCATCCTGCACAGGGCCAGGGCTGCAAGAAGGCTCAGCGGAAGATAGAGTACCATTAGCAGCCTGTCCGCGCTCCCGACGAATCTCAGAAGGCCTGAATCCGCCAGCAGCACAATGAGGATCACTGCTCCCGCCCATGCCAGGGCCAGACGGTCCAGCTGCTCGCGCCTAATAATGGCAACCGCCCCACCGAAGAGCGCCAGGAGTGCGGGGTACCAGCGGGCGACAAACTCGCTGGCAAGGCCCCGATCGCTGAAGACAGATATGAGATACTCAGGCCTGTGGAAGGAGAGGTAGACAGCAACCAGGGCCACAAGTCCCCCAAAGATGATGGACAGATGCAGAGCTGTGAGATACCGTCTCAGCCGCTCAACCATCCCCCAACATGAGAGCACCCCGATTGCAAGCGCCAGGAAACGCATATGGGAGAGCATGATACCTGGGAACAACGCCAAAAGAGCCCACCTCTTGACCACAGCCGCCAGCACCGCCGCGACTAAGAGCATCTCAGCAGCCGCAGAAGGATAGCCACCCCAAATGAGATAGCTGTAGTGCGCTGGGAAGACAAGGCACGCCAAAACGAAGGCGTAGGCGGATGATGCATCCTGTTTCATCTCCCTCCCAAGTGAGTACAGCAGCAGAGGGGTAACAGCTGTGATCACGACAGGCACCGTCTGAATCACATCCAGGATTGGAAAGACTTTGGCCCACAGATAGGCATAGTAGTGAAACCCCTTTGGGTAGTACTCCCAATAGCTTTCAAGCCGTGGCAGTCCAACCGGAAGCGTCTGGCCTTCGAGTAGCATACGCACCATCGCAGCATGCGCCACTGCGTCTCCCCCCATCCACATGACCAGGCGATCGAAGAACAGGATGCCTATGATCAGATACAGTGCTCCAGTACATAGGACGATCCTGTCGTCTCGATCAAGGTCGAGCGATGCAGGACAATGAGCCTCTGATTTATTGCGTATACGAAACATAGCACACATGAATACGCCTGCGAGCGCAGTACATGTCTGTGGCACGATCGGATCGATCCCGATCAACGCTCCAGCGATTCCGGCTATCGATAGCAGCACATATCCAAGGGCGAAAGAGAGAGCGATCTTCGTGAGCGTGCGCGTCCCTGTGCTCCATACAAGGGGCAGTCCACAGATCGTGGTCACAACAATGACCGCCAGCGCCAGAGGAATATCGAGGATCAGCTTATCACCAAGGGTGCAAGAGATCACATTCCCATGAATTAAAAAGATTCCTGAGTGGCTGCCTATAAGCAGCGAAGGCCAGGGGATGATCGCCATGATAAACTGGCTCGGGATCCCTCCGGCCGATGCGTTCTCATTTTCGATCTTCCTGCACCTGGGCACTATGATGGCGGTG
>WOYM01000022.1:12002-26317 GCA_011620785.1 Methanothrix sp.
TCGTATCCACGTTTTTCACTGGCATCACAGGCATTCCGTTCTACCTGCTCTTCAGGGAGAGCTTCACAGGCGGCAAGCAATCCACTGTGCTGATAGGACTTCTTTTGGTCTTAACAGGCTTCTGGACATGGCAGTCCTGGGCCTGGTCCAGGGATTCTCGATACTCCCTGGTGTATCCAGGTCAGGAACTACCTTAACAGTGCTACTCATGCGGGTTTGCAAAGGATATCAGCTTCTCAAGGTTCTGCATGGCGCTTGTGCTGCTAACGCTGCTCTTGGCCCTTTCACTGTGAGACTGATATTTCCTGAAATGCGAGTGGTAGCAGGACCGCCAGGGCTATAACTTCCTGCTCCAGATTCCAACAGTATGTACTGGAGGAACGCTGCCAGGCTCACATTTGGTCTACTCTTGATCGCAGCCCTGCTCTACACTTTTGATCCTGCAGCGATCTTTTCCACAGTTCTCTCTGCCAGGCCCCAGTATCTCGTCCTCGCTGTTGCTGTCTACTCCATCACCTTTCTCATCCTCTCAGTGAGATGGCGAATTATCCTGCATGCGCTGGGTCAGGATCTGCCACTCTCGGATGCCTACCAGGCCTTTGCAGGCGGCATGATCCTCTCGGATCTTACGCCTGGCAGGATCGGCGTGCTATCACGGCCACTGATGGTGAGAGACAAGGTCACCCTGAACAGAGGCCTGGCCTCAGTAGCCATTGACCGCTATGTGGATCTTCTGACTGTCTTTATCTTGGGACTGTGCGGGATGCTCTTTATCGCAAATAGAGATACTTACCTTGTCCTGGCCTCATCAGCGATCCTCATTATTATAATTTCGACATCCTTCCTTTGGCTCCGTCGATATTCTGTCCTGGGTGTGCTTCGCAGTCGATCCTCTCGCTTCATGGGTATCGCCAATGCCCTCGAAGATGCTATCTGCTGTATACGAAGGCCCAAGGGACTGATGGCAAGATCTGTGCTCATCACAATGCTCGCCTGGATCACTCACGCGCTAAGGATTGCCATCATAGCGAGGTCCGTGGGCTACGAAGTCCCTTTGCCCATGCTCATCTTGATGCTGCCCCTCGTCAACGCCCTATCCCTCGTCCCTGTGACCGTTTCTGGCCTGGGGCTCGTGGAAGGAGGCCTTGCAGCCCTGCTCACGAGTGTTGGAGTGCCTGCAGCAGCGGGTATCTCGATAGCGCTCATGGATCGAGCCATCACCATGGCCTTTCACGTTCTGGTCGGTATGCGTGCCGCCACAAAGGCGCTATAGTTCGAGGAACCTGTCGAGCCGATCCTTTCCCAAGTCGAATCCATATGTGCAGGGGCTGGTATACAGTGTTTTCGTCGTCAAAGTAATCCGGCGCCATGCTGTGCGAGGCGTATCGGCTCTGGGCGGCATTATCCATAACGTTCGAGGATCTTTGTGGTAAGCTTCGGCTTACTCTGAGAATCGCAATTTACAGTGGCATTCCCCACATGGGGTACCACTTGGCCATATCCTTCTCTATTGGCAGCTCCTTTTGCATCAGAGACCTCAGCCGGAATTCCATTGCAGTGTCGCGTTGCTTGTTGGATTTCGGCACAAAGGGATAGTATGATCCCAGCTTGAAGCTATAGATCCAGTATACGGTAGCCGCTCCCTTGAAGCGATAAACTGCCGCTAAGAGCTGAGTTCCGAATCCCTGCTCCATCAATATCTGGCAGATCATTTGAATATTGGCCACCAGATCCTCAAAATCCTGGTCGGTCAGGATCACCCAGATATAGCCGTACTCATCCTTCTGGAGGCTGTGCGATGTGCCCGACTCCTGGAAGCTCAATTTGAGGAGGTCTTCAATCTCCTTACTGGCAGATTCATAGTAAGAGGACTCCATGGGCTTGAAGCATAACCCGGCCTGCCCATCCGGCACAAGATCGAGGTTGGCATCCATTGTCACCGCAGCGGTGGAGATGGCAAATAGCCGGTCGATCTTAGCCTCGGGCAGGCGCGTCTTTCCCATAATGGAATCCAGAAATCCCATCTTCAGCTCTCCAGCCCCTGCTCAATCCTCTGCAGAGCCTCGATCCTGGCCTCCAGAGTGGGGTGGGTCGAGAAGAGGTTCATGATGGAAGAGCGGCTGAAGGCAGGCACTATGAACAGAGCGCTTACGGGCCCCTCCATCTTTCTCAGATCCTCTGTTGGCACCCGAAAGCCGCTTATCTTCATCAATGCACTCACCAGGTTGGAGGGCTGCCCGGTGATGATTGCAGCTCCACGGTCGGCGGCAAATTCCCGGTATCTGGAGAGGGCTTGTATCAGTATAAAGCTCAAGACCCACACCGCCAGGGAGACTACGAATACCACTATGAAGCTGCCTCCTGAGTCGCGATCGCGCCCGCCCCCTCCGCCCATGAATGGCATGGATCTGACCAGGATCTGGGCCATGGAGGAGAGGAACGTGGCTATGGTCATCACCATCATATCCCTGTTCTTAACATGAGTCAATTCATGGGCCAGCACCGCCTCCAGCTCGCTGTGATCGAGCTTTTGCATAATGCCCGTGGTCACCGCCACCACCGCATTCTTCTGGTTCCTGCCGGTGGCGAAGGCATTTGGCATTGAGCTGTTTACCACTGCTATTTTGGGCATGGGCAAATCGGCGATAGCGCAGAGCCGGGAGACGATTTGATGAAGCTCTGGAGCTTCACTCTCCGAGACCATCTTGGCGCCCATGGTCGACAGGATCATCTTATCGGAATAGTAGTATTGAAGGAGCATGAACCCGCCAATGAATAAAATAATTAGTATATTGTCGACGCCCTGGGAGACGAGAATTGCCAGAAACACCAGGTATAGGACCGCCAGAAGGATCATGGTCAGAAGCATTCTGGCTTCAAGCCCTCGATCAGCCTTCCATCTCATCATATCTTGAATTCACCCTTGATATACCTTGATTGCATCAGCCATCATTTGTCGCTACTCAGATATGGATCTTCTCATGGATCATGCATGGATGAAGTTATATGTAAGTAATAAGAAAAAGGATTAAGGATAAAGAGGTGGATCATATGGCACAGGCGAAAATGGGCGACACCGTAAAAGTGCATTACACCGGCAAACTGGGTACCGGGGTTATATTTGATACATCAGAAGGATGCGATCCGCTGGAGTTTGAGATTGGATCTGGCTCTTTCATACCTGGCTTTGAAGAGGCTGTAGTCGGCATGAGCCCAGGCGAGTCAAAGGAGGTCCAGATCCCTCCGGAAAAGGGCTATGGCAATTACAAGGAAGAGCGAGCGATAACCATGGATAAAAAGGAATTCCCTTCAGATCTCGTTCCCGTCGAAGGAATGAGCCTTGAGATCTGCACCTCCGAGGGTACTTATGTCCCTGCTCAGATTACAGATGTTACAGAGACCACAGTCACACTGGATGCAAATCATCCCCTTGTGGAGCAGACGCTTTATTTCGATATCAAGCTATTAGAGATAACGAAGAGCATGGAAAAGTCTGCTCAGTAAGAGAAGATTTGGCCATTCAGCGAAGAGCCATAGATTTTGGGGGGAGGGGCAGGATTATGCCCCCTTTTCCCGGAAAAAAGCGTGTCTATCCAGAATATGTGACCCTCATATTCCATCTATTTATACTGCCTTTATCCAGCCTTGACAGATCCATAACCCTGAGTATCCAGTTTCCTTCCGCTGGTTGGCCTACGAAAGCCTGCAATTCTGGATTTATCTGCGAGTCATAGGTCTTGACCAGGTTATCCTGATCGAAGCCTCCTCTATCATGGATAATGGCAGTCTTTCCAGAAGGAGACAGTATCTCAACCCTCAAATCTCCAATGAAGGGATGAGTTATATCCACCATTAAACAAGCGATTAGCCCAAGTTAATGGAGAAAAGCAAGCCTCTGCAATTTAAAGAACCGGCTATTGCTGCCAGAAATCCTCCAGGGTCATCTCCCTTTTCTTCTGCATAAGCTGCAGCCCGGCAGCCTCCTGATCCCGCGCTGGCATTCTCTGGCGAAATGCTTGCAGGTTCTTTCTTTCCGGGCAGTACTGGCTGTCATAATAGGTCTGCCAGATATCATCTACATCCTGAGCATTTGCCCTGGCACCCTCAGCATCCGCCCCGTTTTCTTCTTCCGATATCTTCAGGGCAGATTTCAATCTATCCAGAGTCTCATTCAATCCCGCTCCATGAATTCGCATCATCCTGCCCTGCCGGAAGAATGCCGTCCAGCTCTCGCTGCCATTTCCCAGGATTATTATCGTGCCAGGATTCCGGCGGGCGAAGTGCTCGCTCGTGTGCTCCCCGATCCTGTGCCTGGGCTTCATATAGCCCCAGAGGACCCGGTCCCCCAATGGCCTGAGCCTGACAAATGCTTTCATCCTGTGCACCTCACTCATCACGGCATAGACCATCCTTCTCAGGCTCACAGCCTCAGGACTGGCCGAGACCTCCAGATCCAGAGCGGTTAAGCTCTTCGCCCTGGCAAGAAGCCTTTCGTTCGATTTAGCGTGCATGACCAGGTAGCGGCAATAGTCATCCGGCACCCTCATCCTGACCACATCTCCAGGGTGGTATCCCTCCAGCCGTTGATCTTCAAGAAGGGAGCCGCTCTTTTGATCACGACCCCCAGAGCCTCAAGCTCCCTTTTCGCAACGATGTTCTTCCTCATTCTCAGGGCGATTATTCTCTTCGCGCTCCGTGGGCCGATTCCAGGCACCCGGATAAGCTCCCGGTAGGCGGCCAAGTTGGGATCCACCGGCGAGTCAATGAGCTCCCTGGCTATGGCCAGCTTGGGATCGGAGTTGGAGAGAAAGCCGTTCTCATCAAATGCCATGTGAATGTCGGCCGGAGGGAAATGGTAGATCCGGTAGAGCCAGTCCATCTGATAGAGGCGGTGCTCCCGCCAGAGGGGCTGGCCTTCTCGAGACTCAAATGCTGTTCCCTTCTGGGGAGAAAAAGCGCTATAGTAAGCTCGCTTTACTCCAATATCTTTATACTCATATAGAATTCTTTTAAAGATGTCCTGATCGCTCTCTCCTGCAGCCCCCACCACCAGTTGAGTGGTCTGGCCTGCGGGCAGATTCCCTTCCGTCCTCAGGTCGCGAATGTATCTCTGCCTTTGCAGGATATCATTCTCATAGCTCTTGGTGGCACAGATCTCATTCAGCTGCGAGGCACTGGCAGCTTCCAGGTTTATGCTCACCCGGTCTGCCAGCTCCATAGCCTGCTGAATATGGGCCTTGGATGCACCTGGCAGAATCTTGAGATGGATGTATCCCGGAAAGTCGTATTGCTTGCGCAACTTCTGCAAAGTCTCCAGCATCCTCTCCATGATCATGTCCTCATCCCTGCCAGCGCCCGAACTGAGAAAGAGTCCTTCGATATAGTTGGAGCGATATAGGGAGAGGGTGATCCTGGCCAGCTCATCTGGAGTATAGGAGAAGGTTTGCACCCTGCGGCTGCAATTGGTGGCATTGATGCAGTAGTTGCACTGATGGCTGCAGTGATTGGTGTAGAGGGTCTTGAAGAGGCTCACACACCTGCCATCCTGGGTGAAGGCATGACAGATTCCGGGCAGGGGCGATTCGCGAGGGGAATAGGTGGATGCGCACACATCATGCCGAGTTCCCTCTCCTAGGGTTGAGAGTTTCTTCGGATTGATATTCACGCCTGGCCCGAGGGAGTCAAAAGCGCAATCTTCAGCCAGGTGAGCGATCTTCTCCAGGGTGACCATTCAAATATAATTGGGCCTCATCGATTATAACCGATGTGCTTGCGAAGCGAAAGTGAGTGAAAGAGGCTATTGGGAGAGATAGTCCTCCCTGGGCGGGCTGAAGGTATCCACAACCACTGTCGTCTCCAGAGCCCTGGCGCTGTGCAACACTCCCGGGGGGGCACAGTAGCTGTCCCCTGGCCCCAGCTCGAGGCTATTTCCGTCTATTGTAATCCGAATTCTGCCCGAGACCACATAGCCCGCCTGATCGTGAGGATGAGAATGCTCAGGGATCTGGACCCCACTTTCCAGATCGAACCGGCAGATCATCAAAGCCTTTCCGCTGACAAGGGTGCGTCTTATGAGGCCTGGCAGCATCTGCACCCCAGGAGCCTCAATAAACCGATAGAACATTTTATTCACCTCAGAATTGCCTAAAGAAAAAAGTCCTGGTCATCGGGCAGTTGCCGCCTGGCGCTGCTTTGGCCTGGCAATCTCCTGGTCAGAGACCTCGCCCCGAATAAACTGCTCCACCATCTCTTTGGCCAGCTCGTCTGGATATTGCACTGGAGGGTGCTTCATGGTATAGGCGGATATGCCCAGTAGCGGCCCTCCAATCTTTCTATCCTTAGCCAGCATGCAGATCCGTATAGCATCGATGGAACTTCCTCCGCTATTGGGAGAGTCTTCGACTGAGAGGCGCAGCTCAAGATTTATTGGCGTATCTCCGAATATCCTGCCCTCCATTCTCAGGAAGCAGACCTTGTTGTCCTTCTGCCATGGCACATAGTCCGAGGGGCCGATATGAATGTCATCATCGCACAGTGGTGTGTCCAGGATGGACTGGACAGCTTCTGTCTTGGATATCTTCTTGGACTTGAGCCTCTCGCGATTGAGCATATTTAAAAAGTCGGTGTTGCCGCCGATGTTAAGCTGGTAAGTCCTGTCCATGACGCAGGCCCGGTCCTTGAAGAGCTGAGTGAGAGCACGATGCACAATGGTGGCGCCGATCTGAGATTTTATGTCATCTCCCACTATTGGAATCCCTGCCGCCTGGAACTTCTTTGCCCATTCGGGATTAGATGCGATGAATACTGGCATGCAGTTTACAAATCCCACCCCGGCATCTAAAGCTGCCTGAGCATAGAAGCGAGTGGCATTCTCCGATCCCACAGGCATGTAGTTTACCAGGACGTCCGCATCGCTGTCGACGAGCTCCCGGGTTACATCCACCGGCTCGGCATCGGCCACAACGAACCTCCTCTCTTCGGGATAGTTTTCCATGTGAGGTGCAACGCCATCAAAAACAGGTCCCATCTTGACCTCAACATTTTTTTGGGGAATATCAGAGTAGAAGATATTGGTGCAGTTGGGCTTGGCAAATATAGCCTGGCTCACATCCTTCCCTACCTTTCGAGCATCTATGTCGAAGGCAGCGACAACATCAATGTCACCAGCTCTATAGCCGTTGATATCATAATGCATCAGCCCAATACAACTTTCTTTATCAACATGTTTATAATATTCAATTCCCTGAACTAGGGAGCTTGCGCAGTTTCCTATGCCCGCGATTGCCAACCTTATCTTCTTCAAACTCTTTTCCCCTCCTGGGTCATGTGAAGCCTGGAGACCTGAGTTAGGATTCGGAGCTTCGTATAAAGGCAAGACATATATAACGTTATAGGCTTCGGTGAATATGGCCTGTCCCGGAATCCTATTGATCGCTCAAGTCTTATCAATCCTATAGGGATGCCGTCATGGAGCGCAGAATTTCGCTTATCTGCTCCTCCAGCTTTTCCCTGCCCTGAATGCTATCCTCATACTCAATGCTTTGTGTTTTAGGAATATCAATCAGGTATTTTGAGCCTTGCGGGTGGATGAGGATGGTATCCTTGCCCAGAGTATGAGCGATGCCTAAGGCGTACATGACCTGGGGATCGGCTCCTGTCAAATCGGCAATAATCACTGCTGCTTGATTGATAGAGCGCCACAAATTCCGGACGGCAGACTTTCCGCTTCTGATGTCTTCAGCCTCATCGCCTGCCAGCCCGCTGGCACCGATCGCCCTGAGGATCGAATCTGCATTCATTCTTGCCGCTTCATCCCCAGCTAGCAGCAAGAGAAGGCTTCCTGGCTGTGACGGATAGGTCGCCTGCCCGAATATGGGACGGGTTCGTATCAAGCTCAAAAGCTGGGCCAACCTCAGAAACTCTGCATCAAGGTGCTTTGAGGCGATCTCCTGCAATGAGCTTTTCCTTTCCTCTGTGCTCTTCTCCAGCAGATCTGCTGGAAGCTGGATCACAAAAGCATCATCAAAACCAAACTCCCACCTAGCGTTGCTGGCTACTTTCTGGAGGGTCAATGATTTATCTGGTCTATTGTAGTAGCCTGTAATCCTGTTCTCCATTCTGAACTGACCCAGGATGTAAAGCCACTGAGCTTCAAGGATGAAAACCATGCTGCATGGCAGCTGAATTCTGGCTATTCCCTTCTGGAGATGGCGTTCATCGACCAGGCGGTCGACGATGGCCATAAACTCCTCTACAATTCTGTCCACTCTCTCCCTGAGCTCTGGAGGCATATCACCGCTCATAATCCTGGTAGCTTCGAATGGCATATAAGGTAATTCAATCACCGACTTAAAGTAGGTTTCCAATAAAATGAGAATATCATGAAAAGGAGCTTAAGGTGGTCTGGCGGCTCTTTAACTCCTCCCGGAGAAGATCGCTCTGACTGATAAAACTCTTTACCGGAAGCTCAAGCTTTGTGGATATGTATCCAAGGGCTGCCCTCATGTCCTCAAACTCCAGGGGCTTCTGGTGCATTGCATTTCTCACATTCTCCCGGACATTGAAGACCCCCAGGGGCACATAACCGGCATAGGCTTCTCTGAGGATTATCGCCCCTGCCTGCCTTCTCTCCCTCTCCAGCGCCTCCAGGACCGCCATCTTGCAGGAATAATAGCATCCTCCCACCCGGGAGTATCCCTTCTTGCCCCCATTTGTCTCAAAATCGGAGAATATCAGCTCCTCGTTTCCCATGATGTGCAGGAATGCCTCCATCCACTCATACTGCCAGACAGTGGGGAGGAGAAGAACGGCATAGTAGTTGTTGAGGCTGGCAAACTCCCTTATCTGGCAGCAGTCAATGAGATCATAATCCCTGATCTTTTGAAGAAGACGATTGCCAAGGGTGCTATCACAGGCGGTGATGGACCAGCGGGTAGGAACCAGCCTCCTTTTCTTTTTCGTGCCCATTGCACCCACTGAGAATGCCTTCTGGATGCTGGAGAAGGGAATGCCACGCTGGTGAAGATCTTCCACCGCATCCGCCGCCTTCAGATCCCCATCGAAGTAAACCTTCTCCAGATCTCGATCCCACCTTGAGTTGCCGATCTCAAACCTCTCCAGAGGAGCACTGGGGCCAAAGGGCGTATGCACATCGTCAAAGGACATACCTTTGGGGGCCTGAATGAACTGGGCCTCGCTCTCAATGGACGAACTGGATAGGGAGATGTCGCGAAGCTTCTCTATAAAGCGATTCTCAATATCAGTGACATTGACAGATCTCTTGCCTCTTATCAGGTTCAGCCGGTACCTTATTATCTCCTCCTGGGTTTTATTCTGCGGTATCCACGATTCCGGGTGGTCCATGACCATGGTATCTCCATGCAGAGGAGCAATCATAGGTCCGGCGAGTACTTTGGGATAATTCCAGCTGCCGATGAAGACAGAAGGTGGGGTGCTGCCATCCAGCTCCTTTCCTACCTCCTGGGAAGGGATATACATGCTGGCAGTCAGCTTCTTTAGATAGGCTTCCTTGCCCTTGATCACAAAGGTCCGGTTTTCTGTGATGTGAATAAAAATGTGATGGATGCAGGGCGAATGTGTTTTGAAATGAAGAAATATATTTTTTCTGGACAGTTATCTATTTACATTCATAGGGTCAATGAATTGCAG
The DNA here is from genome assembly GCA_011620785.1 of Methanothrix sp. GTDB lineage: Archaea > Halobacteriota > Methanosarcinia > Methanotrichales > Methanotrichaceae > Methanothrix. The sequence goes on from WOYM01000022.1 coordinate 21,672, forward strand.
AGATGATCCTTTATGAAATGGACTCTATTGGCAATAGCAATGCTCATGCTCCTTTGCACCGCATCGCTGGGGCAAATGACACCTTACTCCACCACCACAACTGGGGGCGCACCTACTCCGTCCACGCCCACCAGTCCTGAATCCATGGGGCTGGAGATACCGAAAACGATCACGACCTCAGGACAGTCTCCCTCTGTGCAGGAGAGCGGCCAGACCATAATAAGGTCAACCGAAGAGGCAGCCTATTCCTCCGCTCCGGAGAGCTTGAAATCGACCTCCTCCAGTCCGATCTCCACCAAGGCGACCTATCCTCAGGCGACCTATCCACCTGGAGGAATGTCTCAGAATAGCCTTTATATCTCGTATGCATCTCAAACCGTCGCGGGCTGCAATCTCTATGCCAACCTGCCCTTATGGATGCAGATCTCGGGAAAGGGAAACATCTGGTTTTATGAGTGGTATCCCTCTGGATCGCTGGATACAAATTATGCTGGAAACGTCTACTATCCAGGCTGGTATAAGAGATGGTTCTACGCCGACGTCCCTGGATGGCACATCCTCCAGTATTACTGCAATGGCTGGAGCAACTATGCTTATATATATGTCAACGGTCCCAGCCACTGGGTTGATCCGAGTCCTGGCCCCAGCCCGATGCCCTATCCTTATCCATATCCCTACCCATATTACTACTCATATGATGATGGGCCGATGATATACACCTACAACTATCCATCTTCCTCCCAGGGCCAGCCATACAATCCCTACGAATAAAACAGTAGCAGTAGATTGTGAATCTGGTTGGCCAATTTTTTTAGTATTAGGATGCATATTCGATTTCGACCAATCCTACCAGGAGGTCTTGCGGATTTCCAGGGTTCTGTTATATGTCCATCGGCATAATCTTGGGTCCGCTCCATCTTTGTCCTTTGGGACTTGGTTGGATAGATCCTAAATTTTTATGCCTTGAGCATAAACATAGTATTCTGATGGTCTAATCCGGATCCTATTCAGATCATGCTATCATGCTCATGATTACTTATTCATGATTACTTATTTATCTGCAAAGACATAACTAACTATGATTAGTGATTTTATGAGTCTCGAACATGTGGCAGGCAAGGATAAGGGCAAGATCATGCTTTATGCACTGAGCACCTGCATCTGGTGCAAGAAGACAAAGGAATTGCTGTCCTCAGTGGGAGTCGCCTTCGACTATATTTACGTGGATCTTTTAAACGGTGAGGAGAGGGCAAAAGCTATCGCAGATGTCAAGCGGTATAATCCCAGCACCTCATTTCCCACTCTTGTGGTCAGCGATAAGGCGATCATCGGCTTCAAGGAGAGAGAGATCAAGGAGGCGCTGGGCTTATGAAGAATGATATTCAAGAACCGACTCAAGAGGAGATCGACCGGATGCATGCCCGTCTGGCAAAGGATGCAAAGCAGGAAGGATATTACCTCAATCCGGATATCGATTTCGTCAAAGGCCTTATCAATGGATTAATTGTTAACGAGCGCCGTTACGGCTACCAAGCCTGCCCCTGTCGTCTGGCAGCAGATGACAGGTCCGAGGATCTGGATATAATCTGCCCCTGCAACTACCGAGATGCAGATATCACAGAATCTGGGGCCTGCTACTGCGCCCTATACGTCTCAAAGTCTGTGATCGAGGGCAAGCGGGAGCTGAGCTCAATCCCAGAGAGAAGGCCTCCCTTGGAAGAAAGGCAAAAATTGCAGTCACCTGGATCCAGTGCAGCTATCCTGGGCCAGAAGCTCTCAGTTCCCGTCTGGAGGTGCGTTGTCTGCGGCTATCTATGCGGCAGAGATGCCCCTCCTGAGGTCTGTCCCATCTGCAAAGCAGGCAAAGAGAGGTTTGAGCGATTCATTTAGAGCGGATCAGGGCCGTTTAAAGCAATCAAACCAGAAAGGGGGGTTTTCATGGCTGAAGAAAGAAGAACTGAGCTGAAGGTGGAAGGAATGATGTGCGCCGCCTGCACATCAGCCATTGAAAAAGCCCTCCAGAACCTGGATGGTGTCTCCTGGGTTCAGGTCAATCTGGGAGGAGAGACGGCGACGGTAAAGTATGATCCCAGTAAACTCAAGCTCGTTGATATCGAAAAAACAATTCGAGATCTAGGTTACGATGTTATCGATCAGCAGACTGTGCTCAAGATAGGGGGCATGGCCTGTGCCATGTGCGTGGGAGCCATAGAAGCGGCCCTGGGAAAGCTGGATGGCGTGGTTGAGGTGCAGGTAAACCTGGCGGCAGAGAAGGCCTACGTTACCTACAATCCCGGGACGGTAGGCCTGGAGGATATGAAGAAGGCCATCCTCGACTCTGGCTACCAGTTCATAGGAGTTGCCGGAGAGGAGACGGAAGAGGCAGCGGAAAAGGAAAGGGAGCTGCGAGAGAAGGACCTTTCTGATAAGAAGCGGCGGATCATCATCGGCTTCGCAGCCAGCATTCTTCTCATGGCCATGATGTACATTCCTCTCCACCAGATCATTCCCACAAGTATCCACACTGCAGTCCCAAACTTCATGAACTTGCTCATGCTGGTGGTATCTCTTCCCGTCTTCGTCTATGTCAGCCATCCCATTTTCAAGGCGGCCACTAGAGCTTTGAGAAACAGGACACTGGATATGGATGTCATGTACGGCATGGGCATTGGCGTGGCTTATGCCTCCAGCATCCTGGGGACCTTTGGGATCGTTCTCACCCCGGATTTCATGTTCTATGAGACGGCGGTGATGCTCGCCACCTTCCTGACACTGGGCCGCTACCTGGAGGCCAACGCCAAAGGGCGCACATCCGAGGCCATCCGGAAGCTGGTTGGGCTGCAGCCAAGACAGGCCACTGTCTTAAGAGATGGACGGCAGATCGAGGTGGCCGCAGAAGAGGTTATGGTTGACGATCTCGTCCTGGTCAAGCCAGGGGAGAAGGTTCCGGCAGACGGCCTGGTGGTAGAAGGAGAAAGCTATGTGGATGAGTCCATGATCACCGGAGAGCCAGTCCCCGCTTTCAAGGCCATCGGCGAGAAGGTGGTGGGTGGGACCATGAACAAGAATGGTTCATTGACCTTCAAGGCCACCAGGGTGGGAAAGGATACCGTCCTGGCGGGGATCATAGCATTGGTCCAGGAGGCGCAGGGCTCAAAGCCCGCTATGCAGAGGATTGCAGACCGGATAGTGGCCTACTTCATTCCCATCATTCTGGCAATCGCTGCTGTTGCATTTGTCTATTGGTATTTCGTAGCCCACAATACCCTTCTCTTCTCTTTAACCGCACTCATATCCGTCCTGGTGGTGGCCTGTCCCTGTGCCCTGGGGCTGGCCTCGCCCACTGCCATAACCGTGGGCATTGGAAGAGGAGCGGAATTGGGTATTCTGGTCAAGAGCGGCGAGGCTTTAGAGGCGGCGGAGAGGCTCGATGTGGTGGCCTTTGACAAGACCGGGACACTGACCATTGGCCGGCCGGATGTGGTCGACCTTTTCGCCTGGGGGGTGGATGAGAAAGAGCTCCTGCGCCAGGCGGCGTCGGCGGAAAAATCTTCCGAGCATCCACTGGCCGAAGCAGTGGTGCGCCGGGCGGTGGGGGAAGGGGTTGATCTCGTTGCTGCAGAGCAGTTCGAGGCCTTTCCCGGAAAGGGGGTGGTTGCCCGCATTGACGGAAAGAGCGTGGTCGCAGGAAACAGGATTCTCTTTGGGGAGATGAATATCGCTATGCCTGACGATCTCCTCGGTAAGGCCTCCAGCTTCGAGGAGGAGGGAATGACGGCCATGATGGTGGCTGTGGACGGAAAGGCGGCGGGAGTTTTAGCCATATCCGACAGGCTCAAGGATTCGGCTGCTTCTGCGGTCGAAGAGCTGAAAAAGATGAATCTTGATGTGGTGATGATCACCGGCGACAATCCTCGCAGCGCAAGCAGAGTGGCGGAGAAGATAGGCATTCAGAAAACGCTTTCGGAGGTTCTGCCCGAGGAGAAGGCCCATGAGGTCAGAAGGCTGAAGGAGGCGGGGAGCCGGGTGGGCTTTGTGGGGGATGGCATCAATGATGCTCCCGCTCTTGCGGAAGCGGATGTGGGGATTGCCATTGGAAGCGGCACGGATGTGGCAATTGAGACCGGGGATATCGTCTTGATGAAAGACGACCTTATGGATGCGGTGGCTGCCATTCAGCTCAGCCGCAAGGTCATCTCCAGGATCAAGCTGAACATCTTCTGGGCCTTCGCCTATAATGCCCTGCTGGTTCCTGTGGCTGCAGGGGTTCTCTATCCGCTCTATGGCATCACCTTCCGGCCGGAGCTGGCAGGCCTTGCCATGGCCCTGAGCTCTGTGACCGTGGTCACCCTCTCTCTGCTGCTCAAGAGATATATACCACCGGCGACAAAGAAGAAGAGCAGTAAGGGGATTGGAGGCTGAAATAATGGCAATAGATCCAATATGCAAGATGACGGTGGACGAGAAGACGGCGAAGCTGGTGAGCGAGTACAAGGGCAAGAAGTACTACTTTTGCGCTCCGGGGTGCAAGAAGGCTTTTGATCAGAATCCGGAGACGTATCTGGGCGAAGAGACCGGCAAGGGTGGAGGCGGCGGGATTAGGTGAAGCGTCTCAGATGCATTATTTTTTGATTTTCTGACCGTCT
>WOYM01000081.1 GCA_011620785.1 Methanothrix sp.
ACGACCGCATACGGGGCGACAGGGCGGAGAACATCGAGCTGGCGATCGAGCACTATGAGCAGGCTCTGAAGATCAGGACCCAAAAGGACTTCCCAACGGACTGGGCTGCAACCCAGAACAACCTGGCTCTTGCCTACAACGACCGCATACGGGGCGACAGGGCGGAGAACATCGAGCTGGCGATCGAGCACTACAGCCTGGCACTGAAGATCTACACCCAGAAGGACTTCCCCAATCTCTGCCGGAAAACTGCTTACAATCTGGGCAATCTCTTTCTGGAAGTTAGTCGCTACTCTCCAGCAGCAGATGCCTACATCATGGGGATGGAGGCGGTAGAAGAGCTTTACAGAGCATCCATATTTCAAGCCAGCAGGGAGGTGGAGCTGGCAGAGACGCGAAACCTTTACCGGCGGGCGGGATATGCTCTGGCAAAATCAAATAAATTGAAGGAGGCAGCAGTGGCCCTGGAGCGGGGCCGGGCGCGGGGCCTGGGAGATGCTCTAGCCAGGGACCGGGCAGACCTGGAGAGGATACGGGAGAAGGAGCCTGAGGCCTACAAGCTCTACAGCCAAGCGGTGGAAGAGCTGCAGAACCTGGAATCTCAGGAGAGAAAAGGAGACTCGCCTGAAGGCAAGGATTTGCCTCCCTTGCGCGATTTGATGATGCAGGCTCGGTCCAGGCTGGACAGAGCGTTAGATCGCATCAGGCGCATCCCAGGCTATGAGAGCTTCCTCGCGGAGCCGAGGTGGGAGGAGATCGCGACTGCTGTGGTTGAAGGCCAGCCACTGGTCTATATTGCGGCTGCTCCAGGGGGCGGGGTGGCCCTGATCGTCGGCCGATCTGCTGTTGATGTCTCTGTGCAGGCGGTCGATTTGGATGGCCTCTCGGAAGAGCGGCTGCAAGAGCATGTAGATGCCTGGTTTGAGGCCTATGGCGACTGGCAGGATGCACTGCAGAAGCTGATCGCGGACAAGATAGATGCGGAAGAATATCTGCAAGCTCAAAGCAAGTGGTTTGATGCCATTGAGGCGGTCACAGGCGAACTCTGGCAGGAGGTGGCAGAGCCGGTCTATTCAGCTCTTCAGCACCTCAAGCCCGAGCAAGCCTTTCTGGTTCTTACCGGCCTGCTCGCCCTCCTGCCCCTGCACGCTGCCTGGAGGGATGAGGGCGGCAAAAGGGAGTACTTCCAGGACCTGCTGCCCATATCCTACATCCCCTCGGCCCGCGCCCTAGCCCATGCCAGACGCAATGCCAGAAGTGCAGATCTGCTGCTGGCCATAGACGAGCCCAGACTGCTCGAGCCCTCGCCTCTTCCCAACTCCCATGCCGAGGTTCTGGCCATAAGCAGCCACTTTCATGATCCCCAAATCCTGGAGCAAGAAAAAGCAACCCGCAGCGCAGTCCTGGAGGCGCTACCAGAAGCCCAGGTGGCCCACTTCTCCTGCCACGGGGCGGCAAATTGGGGTGATCCCGAGAATAGCGGCCTTATCATGGCCCGTGGTGAGATCCTGACCATAAAGGATCTCTTCGAGCTGCACCTGGCGGGAGCCCGCCTGGCCACACTCTCCGCATGCGAGACGGGAGTGCCGGGAATGGAGCTTCCGGACGAGGTGGTATCGCTGCCCTCCGCCTTCATCCGGGCGGGTTTTGCCGGGGCGATAGGCTCCCTCTGGACGGTGTCGGAAAAGAGCACAGCTATGCTCATGACTCGATTTTATCAGATCTGGCGGACGGAAGGCAAGCAGCCTGTGCAGGCCCTGGCCGAGGCCCAAAGAAAGCTGCGAGAGGATGAGCGATTCCGACATCCATTCTACTGGGCCGCGTTCTATATGACCGGGGTATGATCCATTATTGAATCACGGCCGTATGCTATTTGTCGCTGAGATGATAAGGTAGATGTATGCCACTTCATCTCAACAAGCCTGCCCTGCGGGTCTTGGGGATTGCGGAGAGCTTCGAGCGGCCGGGCGCCTCGTCAGCCGATCCCGCATCCGCAACTCCCTCACCGCCGGCAAGTTCCAGGTCCATGCTGGCAGGGGTGGTCATGCGCGCAGACAGAAGGGTGGACGGCCTGGCTTATGCCCGGGCGAGTGTGGGGGGAGACGATGCCACCCGAGCGGTGTTGGAGATATGTCGCCGGCTGGATCGCAGGGATATCAACGCCCTTCTCCTGAGCGGGGCAGCAATAAGCTGGTTTAATATCATCGACCTCGTGGCGGTGTTCGAAGAGGTCAGCCGTCCCCTCATCTGCCTGACCTATGAGGAATCAGAGGGCCTGGAGAAATATCTGCGCGAATATTTCCCGGAACCGGAAGAAAAGATCGAGCGCTACCGTTCCCTGGGCATGCGGGAGAAGGTCAGGCTCAAGACGGGCTACGAGCTATTCGTGCGCGTCCATGGGGCAACGGTGGAGGAGGCAAGAATTCTCTTAAATAAGTTCACTCTGGATGGCAGGGTGCCGGAGCCGGTTAGATTGGCCCGAATGGCAGCCCGGGCAGCGCGCAAGGTTGAGGAGGGATTGACTTCCGGCAGCCAATAGCAGCCTGCGATCCAGTGGGTAAATCGGCGATATCAGCCTAGATGGCTTAATGGCGATATGCTGGCAGGAGGCGTTCCGCCATATCTTCGTTCTCCTGCCAGGGCGGCAAGACAAGTCCCCACTCTCCTACCGCTCAATAGTTGGTTCTCTCCAAAGTTAATAACTGTTTTTTTCATGTAGAGCTTATGTAAGTCTGATATAGGTTATTTTTTATGATTTAGGATTGAGGACTGATGGCTGAACTGCATCGCCGCTCGATTTAACAATAGTGAATTTCTTAAGGCTTTTTAGATGGTGAGAGGGATTAAGTGAGGGCTTTTTGGACCGAATCCTTTTTCTACAGAAAAAATATTATGAAGGAGTATGTGCAAGTCGTCCAAGCCAGACAAGTTATTGAAGAGCGCTCGCTACCTTTCTTGTATCATAGCGATCCTCATTCTTATGCAATTGTGTTATTTTCCTGCCGCAGGCCTTACCGATCTGGACTGGCGCCTGGGCAGCTCGAAGTACTCCCAGGGGTCGGTCAGCGATGAGGCGGCATTTCACGGTGCGAACTGCGCGGACCTATCTGTGGATAAGAAGGGCTCCACCGTCCGGGCGCGAATTTATCTGGATGAGCCCATGGCCATAGAGGACATCGATAGGATGAGCATGTGGGTGAATCCGGGGGCTGGGAATGGAAAGGTCCAGATCGAGTTCTATATGGATGGTGATAAGAGCGGTGCCTACGAGAGCAAAGATCCTCAGGATGCCAGGATTCGCTCCATAAGCCGGTCATGGTCGGATCTGGGATTCTCCCACGGCCAGTGGAATGAGCTGGATGGCTTTGACCTCGAATTTGAGAAATATGGCAATAAGAACTTCCCCCACGGCGGCCTGGAGGATTTCAAAGAATGGCTTAAAGGGCATGAAGTGTTGCATATCTATATCACCCTCTACAAAGATTCCAAAGCGCCGGTGACCTCAGCCTTCATCGATTACATAAGAATTGGAGATGAGATCATCAGCTTCGAACCCCTGGAGGAAGAGGACGTCAAGTATGGCCCCAAAAGCGCGGCAGCCGGAGGGAAGATCACCTATACCATCACCTATGGGAACAACGATTTTCAGCCCGTTGACATAGTGGTCAGGGAAAATTACGACCCGAAGACGGTGTTCATCGAATCCCAGCCGGCGCCCGACCCTGGCAGCAACAACCGCTGGACCATCCCCGCCGTCGCTCCAGGCAAGCACGGCCAGATCAAGATCATCATGAAGACAGTAAAGCCCGCAGCTAAGGCTGATATAGAGGGGACAGTCTCTGGCATGGGTCTTTCCTCAACCCGTGGCATGCTTTCCACAGAATTTGAAAGGTACATCATCACCAATAGCGTTCAGATCCTGGCGGGCAACCGCAGCTACTCGACCTCTCTGGACACGGCGATAAAGCCGATAGTCGGCTCGACCCTGGCTTACGGCGAGCACGGCTCTGGCACCTATCGAGCGGAGGAGGAGCTGGACTACAGATCTTCGAGCATATCCGCTGACCGTAGTGTTTCTGCCTCTCAATCCCCCTGCACTCTCAACCTCTCCCATCGCTCGATTGCCCTGGAGGAGAGCTGGTCTGCTGATGTGCGGGCGGAGAACGATTACCGGGATCTGGGCTGGATGGATAGATACCATGAGGCAAGCTGGATAAATCTGAGCTACAAGACAAAGCTGGGAAAATCGCTATCGTATATGGAGACCTCTGCCCAGGTGAATGGCACTGCCGATCACATGGCGGCATGGCAGGGCGGCTTCATAGACCAACGGCTTATTGGCAACTTCTCAGTGGATGGGAAGGCTAAATGGAGGTTTGCGAGCAAGAGAAAGAGCCTGGCGATGGATGAGAATGCGCTGGACTGCGGGATGGAGATTGGGAAGGGGACGCGGAACTCTGGCAGATGCCAGGGTTTTTGATCCTCTTCTGGATTTAAGGCTTGCATGATTGGAATCAGACTTAACCATCTCGATCGTTCCATCCAAGCCTCCCCGGCGTTGAGGGGGGCCAGGGCACGACCGCGCGTTTTTTTCGCGCATGGCGCCCACTAAAAAACAGCTGTGAAGATACAATATTAACCTCAATCCAGCTGGATTCAAGAAATCCACCGAAATAAAGACCCTGAAAATAACTAAAATTTAGAAAAATATCCTGCCCAGGGTGAGAAGACTCCTCGGAGCCCAATCCCTGTACGCGCATGAAGCCATCCGCCTGGCAGATGAGACTGAAGGGCAAGATGACCTGCCAGTAGGAAAGCATAAAGCATCCGGCCTTCCTCATGCCCTCTGGTTATCCCGCGCGCATTTCCGCCTAAGATCATTTTTTCTTTCTATTCACCTCAATTCGGCAGGAGGCCCCATCCTTCAGGGTGGGGAGGAAAGCCGAAAGTTCTATATGTATATGGATCGTTATTGTCTATACAATGATGCAAACCCTCAAAGTCAAACTGGATACCTCGGCTGAAGATAACCGTGCGCTCCTTGAGACTATGCATCAGTTCAACGCCGCCTGCAATTACGTGGGGGAAAAGGCTTTTGAACTCCATACAGCCAACAAAATCGAATTGCAGAAGATTGTTTATCGCGATATTCGGGAAATGTTTGGCATCTCTGCTCAGATGGCTGTTAGGGCCATATCCAAGTCCT
>WOYM01000002.1 GCA_011620785.1 Methanothrix sp.
CATTGGTCCTGCCCCATTCCTTCTTTGTTATGAGGTTTCGCCTTTCTAAAGAGACCAGTATCGTGGTGAGCGTGGATCTGGGGAGGTTGGTCTCATATCTTATCTCCGCCTGGGTCATCCTGCCGCCGCATTTGATCAATGCCTCGACTATAGAATGTTCACGAGGAGTCAGGGCATCCATGACCGCCATCATCTCGCTGCTTACAGCTATCTCTTTCTTCGGCCCTTCTTCGAGTGAAGGCATCTCTTCGGATTCCACATCTTCCTCAGAGGCCTCCATTTGATCAGATTCGGTTGATAAGGCATCGAGGGCCTGATCATCGTCGGGAAAATCTTCTGCTTCAGGGATCGACGACTCAACTTTAGGTGAAACTGCTCTGCGTCTGACAATGAAAATAATCAGGCTGCCTATTGCTAGAGCTACGAGTAGAATCAGAAGAAGATAGGCCTGGTTAAGGTCGTTATTATCAACGTTTGAGCTATCCCCATTTCTACTAATATTGCCTGTTATTCCCTCTTGCTCATTGCCCTCTGGCTCCATGTGCTGTCGGTACTCTATTGAGATCACTGGTTCATTCACTCTGTACCCTTGAGACTCCACTATCAAAGAGTCGTTTGAGGTAGATACCAGATAACTCAGTCCCTTAGAGCTGTTGATCCTGCCCAGCTTCGAGCTGTTCGGAAGGTGAAAGATGACATGGTACTCGTTATAAAAACCGTCGCAAGAGAACATCAGGCTCCAGTTCTCTCTTTGCTTCGAGGTCAAAGCATCAGTCCAGGCATAAAGCTGATTGTCAAACCTGTACTTGGAGGTGTACTGAGCGGTATTGTCCGGAGCATAGCGAGCAGGCTCCAGAAAGGTAAGGCCCTCGGTGCTATCCACATAGCCTGCAACCAGGGCCTTGCCGCTATCATACAAGTAGACATCGAGGCTGAGATTCTTCCCAGCGACCTCGCTGTCGAAATCCTGACCGGTGGCCGATGCCATGGCCATGGAGGCCAGGATCAAGAGAAGGCCTGCTCCCACGAGTTTTCTAAGCAGCGCGACCGATCTCATTTTATCCTTCCAAGCCTTTAGATGAGTTAAAGGCTGCGTTTGATGGACCTGCTCGCTTTTCTTATAGTCTATACCATTCGACAAGGATTACCATGCCCCGCTTCCTTCTGATTTCTCAGACTCATCCCGATAATTCTTTCTTATAAAAGATGGGAAGGGGCTTAACCTTGATACCCCAGCTCCCGGGCCTTGGCGTAGGCTTCATCCGCTTCGGCCTGGCGTCCCAGCGCTTTTAGAGCATCGCCTTTATTCATCCAAGTCAGAGGGTCTTTGGGATTAATTTGCAGGGCTTTATCGAAAGCATTTACGGCATCATCATATTCTTTCAACTCCCTCCACAAGAGAACTCCTTTGACCTTCCAGGCCAATCCGTTCATCGGATCGGCATCAGTAGCATTACCCAGTGCATTAACAGCATCCTCATACTTGCCCTGATCTTGCAGAATGAAGCCCTTTGAAAGCCAAGCCTCCGCTAGATCCTCAGTCGATTTTGCAGTTTCAATACTGGTGTTATAAAGCTCAAGAGCTTCGCTATATAATTTATCAGATTCATTTTGTCTTCCTAATTCAGAGAGGATGCCTGCCTTGTTCTCCAGTGCTCCTGCCGTCTGCGGGTCTATCTCTAGAGCCCGGTCGACATACCGAAGGGCCTCTTCATATCTGCTTGTATCACCTCTCGTTTGGCTTATATAAACCAAGGCAATACCTTTACCATGCCAGGCATCGGCATCCTCGGGATTCAGCTCCAGGGCTTTGTCGAAGGCCTGCAGGGACTCATTTAATCGGCTTAGGTTTTTTGTGAAGACGCCGATTTTAGCAAGGTTGTCGGCCTTGTAGGTCCAGACGGTGGCATTCTCTGGGGCGATTTCTATAGCCCTTTCATGTGCCTCAATAGCTTTATCAAAGGCCGTCATGCCAGAGGCTTCACGGTCTTTTATGCCCAGGTTCTTATTTTCCAAAGCGATCTTTGTGCCCAGACTCGTCAGTGCCATGCTCTTGAAAAGCCATGCATTGAGATTCTGAGGGTCCTGCTCAATTGCTCTGTCGAAGGCTTGGGTGGCCTCCTCATAGGATTCGTTACTGGATAATTCTATACCTCTTTTAATCCAGGCAGCAGGTGTGTTATCCTCTCCTGCCGCAGCCAGACACAAAGCAGAGAATACGGCCAGGACCAGGGCAATCCCAGTCCAGGCCCTCATCTTTTTTGTATTCATTCCCAAACTCTCCTGTTTCGCTCACTTTATTTCTTCAGCGGGCGTCTCTCATTCGAGCCGCCCGGCGATCCCCACTGGGCATGAACGATAGATAAAAGACGATGTGGATGGACGGTAAATGAAGATTTGTTTGGATGCAGATCGATGTTCAGGATTGTTCCTTTTTGGAAAAGAACGATTCAGACAGCTCTATCACATTGGTCCTGCCCCATTCCTTCTTTGTTATGAGGTTTCGCCTCTCCAGGGATACCAGAACCATAGTGAGGGAGGATCTGGGCAGGCCGGTCTCATATCTTATCTCCGCCTGGGTCGTTCTCCCGCCGTGCTTGATCAGAGTCTCCATGTTCGAGCGTTTCCAAGGTCGAGGTATTCCAAGACCGCATTCAACTCGCAACCAATCTCTTCCAGTCTCTCTATTTTGTTTTCCCGCAACGCATCATCGGGACAAAGTGATTTCCCGTGCTAGAGCCACCAATTCCAGATCAATGGCTTGTTTCTGCACATGAGGACGGTGTTTTTTTGATACCTGATTACGAAAGTCTCCCTAACACCGCTATCTTGCTGTGCGCTCCAGTTTGCCTCAGGGTCCAGGTACAGGGTTGGCTTGGGCATGAGGTCCTCGTCCAGGGAGGTGAAATTCGCAAATATGACTTCTGTGCCGATGACCTCTCCGGCGGCCGTGGTCATTTGGGTGGCAGTGAAATTCCCTTGCCAGAAGCTTCCCCCGCCGGAGGCGGTGAAGCTGCCCTGCAGCCCATCATCGCACTGAATGCCCGACAGCCGAAGGAACAGGGCAGGATTGCTGCGGAAGGTGATGGCCGCCTGAACATCGCTACCCTGTCGGGATCCTATCAGGAAGCCGTCGCCGCGGCTGCCAAGGGTCGCCCTGCCCTGCAGAGTCGAGTCCTTCTCGCTCAGGGAGACCACGCTGCCTTCAGCGAACTCTTCGTCAGGGCCGCCGCTCTGAACAACGTAGCTGATCTTCCAGCGACCGGAAAGATCCTCCGAAGCCGCAGCCGTTGCGACAAAGAGGAATGCCAGCAAGGCTGCCAATAAACAGCCACCGATATTCGCCAATCTCATACGTGAAAAAAGATTGACGGAGGTCACTTTTCATACCCCAGTTTATCCGCCATCAAAAGCGACATGCCGGCATTGCCAACCTGTCCCAGTGCCCTCTCGGCCTCACCTTTTCCATGCCATGCGGCGCTAGAACTGGGAGCCAGCTCTATTGCCTCATTGTAAGCCTCCAGAGCCTCCTGGTTTCTGTTCAATGCCCGGAGAGCATCGCCTTTGCCCTCCAATGCAGAAACGTCGATAACGCAGGGCTCTATTCTGGGAGAGGCCCCGAGTACTTGATCATAAACCTCTAAGGACTCCTCATATCTGCCCAGGTTATAGAGCGTCAGGCCTTTCATCCTCTGCAGGCTGAGGTCGCCCGGTTCCTCCGAGATCGCCTTATCGTAAAGCTCCCGCGATTTCTGGAAGGCCTCTTTTGCTTCTTTTCGCCTGCCGATCTTGTTCAGGGCCGTTCCTTTGTTCAGCCATGTCCCAGCCAGCTCTTTGGTGTTGCTCTCTGCAATCAGCTCAAGGGTTTTATCGTAGGCTTTAATGGATTCGTTATAGCATTTTATCTCCACAAGCAGGTCAGCCTTCCGCAGCCAGCTATGGGCATCTCCGGGAATCTGCCTGAGGACCTCGTCAACGGCTGCCAGCGCTTCATCATTCCTACCAAGCTCCATTAGAGCAGAAGCCTTGAAATGCCACCACACGCTGCTTTTGGGATTCAGCTCCAGAGATCTATCGACCGCCTCCAGGGCCTCTTCCCATCGTTCGGCAAATGCCAGGTCTTCTGCCTTTGCAGCATAAGCCAGTGCCCGCTCCGCAGCATCGTTGGCAGGAATCAGGCTGATGGCCTTATCGTAGGCCTCCACGGACTCGTTGATATCTCCTATGCCGCTAATGACCTCTGCTTTCCTCCACCAGACGCTGTAATCCAGAGGTTTGAGCTCCGTAACTCTATTATATGACTCACAGGCCTCATCCCACCGGCCGAGGTTGAGCAGCACATCTGCTCTGCCTATCCAGGAGTCGGCATCCCGCGAGTCATTCTTTATTCTCTGGTCGAAGATCTCCAGGGCCTTTTCATATGCCTGGTCTGACTCATCTTCTCTGTTCAGGCTGCCAAGGACCATGGCCTTCCATTGCCAGGCCCCGGCATCTCCTGCATTCTTTTTTAGCTTTTCATCCAGCAGTGTCAGAGCTTTCTCATATGTCTTTGCCGATTCATTCACCATGCCAATGATGTTAAGATACATGGCTTTGCGAACGAGAACGAAATCATTTCCAGGCTCTATTTTGAGCGCTTCGTCACACGCAGAAATGGCCTCATCGATAGAACCGTTGTGTGTAAGCTCTTCTGCTCTATTAAACCAGTAGCCGGTCGTCTCTTCCCATCCCACGGCAGAGGTGCAAAAAAATTTCAGCGATATCAAGGAGAAAATAAGCTTAAAGACGGCATATAATATATCAGGCAATTGACGGTGATCATGCCTTATCTCCGCTATCTTATCATTATTTTCCATCGAATCGCGCTCCTTAATAGACCCCACCTCCATTGATAGGAAAGGATCTAATCGCAATAAGTCAGCCTTTCTTCAGGCTGTCTCCCACTCCAAACCACCGATACTGAACTACGGCATTTGCCGTATTACGGCAGTCAACGAATATAAATCTTGTGGCTGTTCGACAATAAGAGA